>CAMUGK010000026.1 GCA_947088415.1 uncultured Bacillota bacterium
AATGAATGCAAGGAATATAATTTTTGCAAGTTTACCCTCCAAAAATCCCCGCTATAAAATCACATAACCTGTCAAACCAGTTAGACTTTTTTTCAATGCTTGAAGCCTTGTTGAAATCTTCTGGATAGGTTGGAAACAAATCATTCATTCCACTCGCCGAATCAAGCGTGCCAAGTTTGAGAAGATATTGGTCAAGTTTTAAATTATATTCAGTAACCACTTGACTTAGTTCGACCGCGTTATAAATTGTCCATGAACCAAAAACGCCAATTAACAGCACCATAATGCCTATCTTAATTTTTTTCATAAGCGGACTGATTCTTCTTTCTGCTTTAGGTTGATTTTTTTCAACCTTAAAAACCTTTTCTTCTTGAGCCTCTGACAAAGTTTCCATTAAATCATAGTTGGGAGTTTCAATAACAGAAGTAAGTTCTTGCGCTTTAATGTCTTGGGATATTTCTTCTTTAGGTTGAATTTTATATTCGCCACCAAAAAAGTTTATTTGATTTTTTTCAACAAGTTTACTGCTTGATTTAGTCTTTTTTTGTTCTTCTTGTCTAACTTTTTGATTTTCCTGTTTTAGCCTTGTCAAGTTGATTTTCAAATTTTCTTGTTTTGGCTGAACTGGGTTTCTTAGAACAGAGTTTTCTGTTGACTGAGAAGACCCTCGACTCTTTTCAAGAAGTGCTGTGCGCAAAGATTTATCTTCCATAATATATATACTCGTCCCCCTTTTAACTTATGATTTTGTAAAATGAATTTTCTTTTTGATAATTTTACCATAAAAAATGAAAAATAATAAACGTTTTTTATATTTTTTCAATAATTCTAAGTTTTGCACTGCTACTGCGTGAGTTCAAAGCAAGTTCTTGCTTTGATGCAACAATAGGTTTTCTTGTTATCGCTTTGGCAATTGCTTTGTGTCCACAAATGCATATTGGTGTTTTAGGTGGACATATACAATTTGTGCATGCTTCTTTGAATACATTTTTTACAATTCTATCTTCAAGGCTATGGAATGAAATTACTGCCATTCGTCCGCCTGTTTTTAAAGTTTTAATAAGATTAGTTAAGCATTCTTCAAGTCCGTTAAGTTCGCCATTAACTTCAATCCTAATTGCTTGAAAAGTTTGCTTGCTTACTCCACCGCGAGAATATAAAAGTTTTTTAGGGAATGCCGACTCTATTATGTTTTTAAGTTGGAAAGTTGTTTCAATAGGTTGTTTATTTCTCTCTTCGATTATTTTTTCTACAATTCGTTTGGCATTTGGCTCTTCGCCATATTTATATAAGATTTCTAAAAGTTCTTCTTTTGAAAAGTTGTTGACTACATAATAGGCATCTATTTCTTGACTCTTATCCATACGCATATCTAATCTGCCATCATGAAGAAATGAAAACCCACGTTCTCCATTATCTATTTGATAAGAACTTACGCCAAGGTCAATCAAAATCCCGTCAACTTTGTCAAAATATCCTTCTTGGCTTAAAATTTCTGGCGAGTTTTTATAGTCACTATGAAAGGTTTTTACATCAACATTTTTAAATTCTTGAAGTCTTTGTGTTGCCACATTAATTGCGTCTATATCTTTATCAAAACCGATTAGTGCGCCACCATTTAATTTCTTGCAAATTTCGCTTGAATGCCCTGCTCCACCAAGAGTGCAATCTACATAAACACCACGGGGCTTAATTTCAAGCCCCGCAATTGTTTCATTCAATAAAACTGGTGTGTGTTTAAACTCCATTATTCATCCTTAAGGTTTATTTTAAATAAGCTTTTAAAAGGTTTGCATAGTTGTCTACATTTGGTTTGCCGTTTTCATCTTTAGGCACGACAACTCCTTTGCCTTCAACATAACTAATCATCGAGTTGAACGTGTCTTTAAATGCACTATCATCTTTTGTTGCACTTTCTTGCATTTTGTCTAAAAGATTGCCAACATTGTCAAGGTTAAGATTTTCAAGTTTTGCACCTTCGCCCTTTTGTTTATATTCTTTATAAACATCGACAAATCCACCCATAATTTCTGCCATTTCTTGAGCTTGCTCAGGTGTTATATCTTTTGGAATTGTGATTGAAAGTCCTGTCTTGCCTAAAAGCGATTGAATTGCTTGTGCTGTCATATTTAAAATTTCTTGAGCCTTGCCAGCAGTCGATTTTGCAAGAAGAAGAGGCTGAACAAGTTGCTTCATTCTTTCTGCACCAATATTTTGTATGAGATTTGAAAGACTTTCATTTGTCCCGCCAAGAAGTGCTTGAATACCATTTCCTGCACTGCCAAGGTCTGTGGTTTTAAGGGTAATTAAAACTTGAGAAAGTGAAGCCAAATCATTTTTCCAGTCTTGGAAAGAATGAAGTTCACTAAAATCAAGAGCCTTAACAGAGCCTAAAACATCGCCAACAATTAACATTTTTGTTGGATTAACTTGTGTGAGTGGTGCAATTGCATTGACTAAGAAATCTCTGTTTTCCCCTTGGTTTTCAATCATATAATCTGCAATAAATTCAAGAAGTGTGACTGCATTAATTTCGCCTTCAATATGTTCATAGATATTGCTTTCTTGCATAAGTTTCATTGATGGCAAAATTACTTCGCCATAAATTTGTTTGTAGGTGTAAGGTTTTGTTGCATCGGTTTTAACTAAACTGCCGTCCATTTTATAAATGACTTCGTCATTTTCTGGAGGAGCAAAATTTACAGAAGAACTTGAAAGAAGTTTATCTACAACATTATCTCCAAAGAATGGGTTTTCTTTGATTAAGTCGATAAGTTCGCCAAGATTATTGAAAATAATGTCAAGGTTGTATGCATTCACAAGTTCTTCTTTACCTTGTTTATCTGTTACTGTCTTTTTAGAAATAAGGCTGAGTGGATTACTTGTTATAGTGTTAAAATCTACTTGGTCTAACAAAGTGTATGCGGTCTTTAAAATTCCAGCAAGATTATCTGCCGTTGCCGACCATTTTGCTTCTGTCCAAGTTGAAGTGTCAACTTCTTGACTTGCAAAACCTTCGCCAAAAGAGTTTAATAACTTATCTGAAACTGGTTGAATGCTTGCTCTTATCATTTTCAACTCAAGAACATTATTCATAATGCTTTTTAAAGTCTGAAAGTTTTCTTCTTTTGTTAAAATATCTAAAACGAAGATATGGTCTTCAGGTTTAAGGTTTTTGTTAAATTCATTCATTTCATCCACAACACCACTTTGGCATAAAGTTTTAAAAGCCTGATAAACAAGTTTAATGTCATGTTTAAAATATCCAGCAGAGTCAAAATTTTCTGTAAATGATAATCTAACAGCATTTAATATATCTGTATAACCTTTAATACTTTCAACTGGAAGGAGTGAGTTTTCTTGGTCAAAATTTTTGATTGCATCATAAACCACATCAGCAACAATAGATTTATACAAACCGCCATCTAAAATTCTATCAATAATCCGGTCAATTTTTTCAAAGTTTAATTTTGTAAGTTTTTTGTTATTATTAGTTGCGTTGGCAACAGAACTGCCAAAATCATACACCTGCCAATAATCTTGAATTTCACTGCGAATTTTAACTTTTTCGCCATTGATTTCAATTGTTGAATAATAATCAAACAAGGCGTCGTCCATGCCAAACAAACCACCTAAAAACCCAAATGCTGAATTATTAAATGCATGAACTGAATCTTTTGCAATTTGTGGAACATGTTGCGAGATGATATTTCCGCCAGAATTTTGTGAATCGTCATCGCTAGAGTCTCCTTCATCTGCCAAAGCACTTGCTCTTTCGCTGATAAAATAATTCCCTTCTTGCATTATCGTATCGGCAAGGCCAACCAAAGAAGTTAAAGGCATAAGAACAAAAATCATAAGCACTAATGTTTTGACAGCACCAATAACTCCACCCAAAAAGCGATGTTTTTTAGGTTTGCTTCCATCTGGATTTGCCTTTGTTCGGAGAAAAGCAATTGCAATAATTTTGTAAATAATATACATTACAAAGCTAACTGCCATTTGCATAAGAATAAAGACAACCACATTCATAAATGCGGCAGGGAGACCTGCAATTAAAAGTTTGAGATTTGGCACTTTGACAAGTATGTCTTGAATTGTTGGCTCAGAAGTGATAGCATTGTAAATAACTTGATTAAGTGAAATAACCGAACCATCACTTTGAGTTATTCCAATTCCTAAAATTGCATTAGTAACTAAAGTTGTTGTGAAAAAGGCAACAATGGCCGCAATAACAGAACAAACAAGATTGGCTGTGCTTTTTTTAATTCCACGCCAAAAACCAATAAAAAAGCCAATTACAAGCACGATTACAAATAAAAGGTTAACAATCAATGCTAATATTGCAAAAGACATAAAATACCCCCTAAAAATTAGTTATAAGTAAATATTAACCTTTTTCTAAAATTTTTTCAAGTCATTTTATAAAAAAACAGCGTTACGCTGTCTATTTTTTTATATTTAAACTTAAAAAAATTGTCAAAAAGCAAAAAAACAGGCTAAGCCTGTTTAGTTTTTTCTATATAATCTTTATACTTAGGATAATTATCTCCAATCAATGATTGCAATTCTTCAAGTTTCTTCTTTGTCGTGCTATCAAGCTTCTTTGGTGGCTCTGCTTTGATTGTGACAAACATATCACCATAATAGTCACGATTTAATGCTTTCACACCTCGGTTTTTAAGTCGCATAACAGTTCCACTTGCTGTTAGTTCTGGAATGGTCAAAGTGAAATTTCCCTTTAGTGTAGGAATTTCTATCTTCCCACCCAAAAGAGTTGTTGTGAAAGGAAGATACAAATCTAGATAAATATCTATTCCCTTTCTAACCAAAACTTTATGTGGTGCAATTGAAATTCGCACATTAAGGTCGCCATTTATGCCATCTCGCATTGGCGCATTTCCTTCGCCACGCATTCTTAAAACTTGGGTCTCATCTATTCCTGCTGGCACTTTAAGTTTGACAGTCTTTTGAACTTTTTTAACACCCTTTCCATTGCAAGTTGAACATTTTTCTTTGATTATCTTTCCACTTCCATTACATTTTTGGCAAACACCCTCTCTTATTGTTGTGCCAAACATGGTGTTTTGTTGATAGCGAACTCTTCCACTTCCACGACAATCTGGACAAGTTGAAAACTCTTTTCCATTCTTAGCACCCGTTCCAGCACAATCTGGACATTTGTCTTGACGAGAAATTGTTACAAGTTTTTCACAGCCAAAAACCGCTTCATTGAATTGAAGATTAATTTCGATATTAACATCTTGACCACGTTCTTGAACTCTTCCGCTCGCTCTTTCGCCACCACCAAAAGCAGAGAAAATGTCTGAAAAAATGTCTGAGAAGCCACCGCCCCCGCCAAAGAAATCGCCAAAGCCACCGCCTTGACCACTGCCAAAAGGATTGCCTTCTGCCGAGCCAAATTGGTCATAGTTGGCTCTTTTTTTGCTGTCGCCTAAAACTTCATAGGCTTCATTGATTTCTTTAAACTTTTCAGCCGCTTCTTCTGTTTTATTTAAGTCTGGATGATATTTTTTTGCAAGACGACGATACGATGACTTAATCTCATCATCACTTGCACCTTTTTCTACTCCTAAAATTGAATAATAATCTTTACTCATGTTTTTCTGGGGAGACACCACTCGGTAAATTAAATTTTCAACCCTTCAGGATTTAAAATTTAATTTGTAACGCGGACACGATTTGCTTTGCAAATCTAACTCGCTATCCTCGTGGTTTCCCGTCCCAAGCTCCTTCCTTTAAGGTTGCAAAATCGAAAATAAGATTTTCGATTTTGCGCATTTGTTTCTCGACTTTTAAAATTTAATCTAACTCCAAGTTTCACTTTGGAAATATTGGTTTTGAAAACTTGTCATAAAACACTTTACTTTTTAAAATTGAGTTTTTCCCAAAAATTCTTTGACATTGTCTTTGAAATTGAATTGGACTTATATTGGGATTTTTTGCCGCACTGCCAACGCAATCCATTATGAAATGTGGTTGAAATCCATGATCAAAAAATTGATAACCTATTGCTAAAACGCATGCATCATAATCTGTGCCACAAATATAAATTTCATCTTTGTCAGCTGTAAAAATATTTTTACCCAATTTAAAAATACTTCCGCTAAACATTCTGTCTTTAAGTCCATAGGTTTCTTTTTCAATTATTTTCACATCTTTTGGCAAGTCTATGGCAAATTCACTCAATCCACTACGTTGCATTTTATTCCAATTCAAATGTTTTACATATTGACTAGATGAATGATTGACAAATTTTGTTGAAATGACCTTGTCAAATCCCCCCCCCGCATTATCAAGAAGATTCTCTATATTTTCTATTAAAAACTTGTTGTTATTGTTGATAAAACCTTTTTGCATATCGACAATAATTAAAACTTTCATTATTATCTCCAAATTTCACTTTGGAAATATTGTTCTTGGAAATTGGTTAACTTTCTGATTTCTTCGTCTGTAATATTTTTACCTTTTGCCATTACGATAAGCTTATCATCATCGTCATTGGTTCTATGAATAATTGCTTTAACCTGACCTTTAAAAGTTTTAAGTGGTTTTGTTTCACCTAAAACATAAGCATCAAGGTCTTCACCATCACCAGAAATCACGCCTTTAATATAGCCATAATTAACAGGATAAACAAACCCATATTTTGGATGTTTACTTCCAAGTAGTCTATCCATAGTTACTTTAACTTCTTTGCCTAAAAATTCTTTAGTGTTCACACTTTTCTCCTTTGATATTTAAATTTTATTTTAAAATCGCAACAATCGAAAATCTTGTTTTCGATTTTGCAACCTTAAATGGAGGGAGATTGGGACGGGGAACCGAAAGTTTAGCTGTTAGGCTTTAGCCGTATCAGCGTTAAAACTTTTGGTGCCTCCCCAGATTTATTCTACATCTACAACATCTGGATTTCCATCATTGTTGCCTGCATTTCCAGCGTTATTGCCATCGCTTCCGCCAGTAGAAGCAGTGCTTGCACTGTTAGCTTGTTGATACATTTTTGTAAAGACTTCGTTTGAAACATTCGTAAGTTCTTCAAGAGCCTTCTTAATTACTTCAACATCTTCGCTTTCGAAATCTTTCTTGGCTTTTTCTACTGCGTCTTCAAGTTTTTTCTTGTCTTCGGCTGAAAGTTTGTCGCCATTTTCTTTAAGCATTTTTTCAATTGAATAAACCATATTGTCAGCATTATTCTTTGTTTCAACAAATTCTTTGCGTTTTTTGTCTTCTTCGGCATGAGCTTCGGCTTCTTTGATAGCCTTTTCAATATCTTCTTCTTTAAGGTTTGAAGATGCTGTAATTGTAATTTTTTGTTCTTTATTTGTGCCAAGGTCTTTTGCTGAAACATTTACAATTCCGTTTGCGTCGATATCGAAAGTAACTTCAATTTGTGGAACTCCACGTGGTGCTGGTGGAATATCTGTAAGTTGGAATCTGCCAAGAGTCTTATTTTGTGCGGCAAATTCGCGTTCGCCTTGAAGAACATGAATATCTACCCCAGGTTGATTGTCTACAGCGGTTGAGAATACTTGAGATTTTTTAGTAGGAATAGTTGTATTTCTTTCAATAAGTTTTGTAAATACGCCGCCCAATGTTTCAATACCAAGAGAAAGTGGAGTAACGTCGAGAAGAAGAACATCTTTAACTTCCCCGCCAAGAACGCCTGCTTGAATAGCAGCACCAACGGCAACACATTCATCAGGGTTGATACCTTTGTATGGCTCTTTGCCAATAAAGTTTTTAACGGCTTCTACAACTGCTGGAATACGAGTTGAACCACCAACCAAAACTACCTTATCTACTTGAGATTTTTCAAGTTTAGCGTCTTTTAAAGCCTTATTTGTGCAGTCAATTGTTTCTTTTACAAGGTCTTCTGTGATTGCGTCAAATTTAGCACGAGATAAATCATATTCCATATGTTTAGGGCCAGTTGCATCGGCTGAAATAAATGGAAGTGAAATCTTTGTCATAGGTGTTGCAGAAAGGTCAATCTTTGCTTTTTCTGCTTCATCTTTAAGTCTTTGCATTGCAAGTTTATCTTTAGAAAGGTCAATACTATTTGTCTTTTTAAATTCTTCGACCAAAAGGTCTATAATGCGGTTATCAAAATCGTCACCACCAAGACGAGTGTTACCATTAGTTGACAAAACTTCAAATACGCCATCGCCAATTTCGAGAATAGAAACATCAAATGTTCCGCCACCAAGGTCGTAAACTAAAATCTTTTGATTTGAATTTTCGCCCTTGTCAAGCCCATAAGCAAGGGCAGCAGCAGTTGGCTCGTTGATAATTCGAAGAACTTCAAGCCCTGCAATCTTACCTGCGTCTTTAGTTGCTTGACGTTGAGAGTCATTAAAGTAAGCAGGAACAGTAATAACTGCTTGAGTTACAGTTCCGCCCAAGTAAGCCTCTGCGTCTGCTTTAAGTTTAGATAATATCATGGCAGAAACTTCTTGTGGAGAAAAATCTTTTCCATTAAGTTTTGCTTTGTAATTTGTGCCCATTTCACGTTTAATTGAACGAATTGTATTGTCAGCATTTACAATTGCTTGACGTTTTGCAACTTTTCCAACCAATCGTTCTCCTTCTTTAGTGTAAGCAACGATAGAAGGTGTAGTTCTATCTCCTTCTGCGTTTGCGATAACTGTAGGCTTTCCGCCTTCCATAACTGCGACACATGAATTTGTTGTTCCAAGGTCAATACCAATAATTTTACTCATAATTTTTAATCTCCTTATTTTTATATTTTTATTTTATGTCATTCTGAGCAACGCGAAGAATCTTTTTTTATTTTTAATAGATCCTTCACTACGTTCAGGATAACAGCCATGGCTGTATTTAATAACCATGCTATTAACTATTCTTTACTACTATAACTTTTGCATGTCTGATTACTTTGCCTTTAAAAGTGTAGCCCGCTTGATATTGGTCTAATATAATATCGTTTTCTTTATCTTCGGCTGGCATAACTGCAATAACATCATGCAAATGTGGATTGTAAACTTCGCCAATTGATTGAATTTTTTCAACGCCTAATGAAGATAATGCTTCAAGAATTTTGTTTTCAATCATTTCAACACCAGTCAAAACCTTCTCGTCTTGAATAGACTTCTTTGCTTCTTTAAATGTGTCTAAACATGGCAAGAAAACTTCAATAACCGATGTCTGACCTAAAATTTTTGCTTCCTTGATATCTTCCAGTGCATGACGTCTAAAATTTTCAAAGTCGGCTTGAATTTGTTTTGCTAAAAGCAAATATTCTTCCCCCCTGTCATGACAATGCCCAAGATGAGTGTGTTCATGACAAGAACATTCTTGGCATGAACATTCTTGGTTATCACATTCAGAATCTTCTTTCTTGCATTCGCAGTTTTCATGACAAGTGCAGTTTTCTCCGCACTCACATTGCTCTCCACAAGTGCAAGTCTCTCCTTTGTCACAACCACATATTTTTTCTTCTTTTTCGTCCACCTAACCATCTCCTTTTAAATTTCCAAGTTCATCAATCACAAGTTTAAGTGCCGATGCAATGCGACTATAATCCATTCGCTGTGGCCCTATAACTCCAATTGATGCAAGTTGCCGTCCGCCAACCACTATTGGTGCTTTAACAACCGATGCTTCCTTGCCTTCTTCTTCGGCAACATCTACTTGAATGCCATCACCACTAAGATTTAATGCATTTTCAAGCTTTTGATTGTCATCAAGCATGTTTAAAACTTTTTTGGCTTCATCTACCGTCTTGCTGTTTTCAAGAAGTTTGACTGCACCTTCTCGCCGAACATCGATAAGTTTTTGTTGGTTTAACCTTTTAAGCCCACCGATAAGACTGTCAACAATGGTTTGAAATGCTTGAATTTCTTCTTGCATGCCATATTCAATGCCTTCAATGTTGTCGACCATTTCTTTAATAGTGCAACCCTTAAAGTTTTTGGTAAGATATTCTGTTGCATCTTGGCATTCTTGACCACCCGCATGAATATCTAGTGTGTTGGTAATATACCCAGCAATTGTGCCAATCAAAACCATAACCTTGCTTTCAAGAAGTGGAATAATTTTAAACTCGGTTAAAATTAAATCTTCATAATTATTCATCATAACCACTGTTGGATAATTTGTCGCCTTACTGACAATCTTTGCAATGCCAGAAACCAAATCATTCAAACTGTTGCTTCGCGATGAAATAAGAGAATGCACTTCTTCAATCTCGCTGTCGGTTGCCTTAACCCCTTGCAAAAGATGCTCGACATAAAACCGATACCCTTGCGGAGTTGGAACTCTACCACCCGACGTGTGAAGTTGTTTCAAAAATCCCATAGCCTCAAGCGTGTTAAGTTCGTTTCTCAAAGTTGCTGTTGAACAATCAAGAGACGCCACATCTTTAATTCCACTGCTTGTGATAGGGTTTGAATCTTTGATAAACTCTTCAATCGCATTAAACAAGATTTGCTTTTTACGCTGTGATAACTCCATAATCCTCACCTTTATTTTCGACTTTGTTAGCACTATAAGTTTTTAAGTGCTAGCACTATTATATGCAATTATGTGAAATAAGTCAACAAATTATGCCAGATTTTCAAAAAAAAATTAAAAAATTTTTGAGATTTCTCCACGACGTTTGTTTTTGTTCGCTCTGGTCGAAATAACAAACACCCATGGTTGTATTATACTTACGTAGTATTTATTCATCAATACTCTAAACGTAAAAAACATTTGTAATTTCTTACTTTGGTCAAAATGAAAACAAAAATTCTATTTTTTCAATATTTACGATAAGATAAAACATGCAAAAAAACAGCGTTTCGTCGTCATCTCGACCATCGTGAAGAGAGCTCGGAACACTTTAATCGAAAAAACTCTATTCAAAGTCTTTTAAACCTAATAAGTAATCTGCTGAGATTTTAAAGTATTTACATAAAGCAACAAGAATTTGATTAGATGGGTCTCTAAGTCTTTGTTCATAATTAGCATAGGCACTTTTTGTCAAACCTATTGCCTTTGCAAATTCTTTTTGCGTAACGCCTTTTTCGGCTCTTAATTGTTTCAATTTTTTTCATATGAAAAATATAACACAAGGTGTGTATAAATACTTGGCAATACACAAATAAACTACTACAATATACATACATCGTGGACAAAGGAGACAAAAATGAGAAATCTAAAAATTCAAACACAACTAATAGATAAGTTTAGAAAAGACCACAATATGACTGTTAAAGAGTTCTGCAAATATTGCGGAATAAGCAAATACATTTATTAAAAGATTATGGCTAGCGATTTTAAGATAAACTCTAAATATTATTTCAAACTTGCTGTAGCAACTAATTTATATTTTAAAGACCTAATTAAATAGAAAAATTATAATTTTGTTATATTCCCTTTGAATAAATACCTT
>CAMUGK010000027.1 GCA_947088415.1 uncultured Bacillota bacterium
AAACACCAAATATGCCTAAAATAACATCTTGAAGCCAAGGCCAAAGTTTAGTTACTGAAAAAAGGAACAATACAGATGCCACACCAAGCAAACACCCACCAGTGATTTTTTTTGCATTGGTGTTATTTTTTTCTTTCTTATTTTTTTTAGAAACATTAAATATAGCCATAGCTCTCCCACTCTAAAAAGGTCTTTTTTAAATTATAGCACATAAAACAAAATATCTCAAAACAAAGTTGAGATATTTTTGACATTAAACAAAAATTTAATAGATTTTTTTAGTATTTTTTGACAGGTTTTTTATTATTTTTGTTTATCAATCTGACAAAACCTGAATATTGCTTGAAACTGGCACTAAATTAAAGCCTTTTGACTGATAAAAGTCAATTATTTGTGGCAAGGCTTCCAAAGTGTTCTTTGTTGGATGCATTAAAACAAGGTCTCCACCATTTGGATTTTTTACCGCCCTATTATAAATTAAATCAGTATTATGATCACGCCAATCAATAGTATCTCTCGTCCACATTATAGTCTTATAGCCTAAATTTCCTGCAGCTTCAACTGTTGTTTTGTTATATGCTCCACTTGGTGGTGCAAACAAGTTCATTTCAACCCCAAGAAGTTCTTTTACTATTTTATGAGTATTGGTTATTTCATTCAAATTTTCTTCTTGACTAATTTTGTCATGGTCTTTATGATGATAACCATGATTTGCTATTTCATGACCATCTTCATAAATCTTTTTAAGCATATCTTGATTTAAAACTGCCCAAGTTCCGCCAATAAAAAATGTTGTTTTAACATTTTTTTCTTTTAAAACTGCAAGCATTTCGTCAATATACTCAGTTCCCCAATAGACATTAATCATAAGCGTCACATTTTTTGAGTTTCTGTCGCCATTATAATAAACGCCATTTACAGCACTTGAGGCTGAAATGCCTATTCCACCTACAAAGGCGACTAACCCGACTACTAAAATCATTGCGAAAATTGCAATGTTTGACCAATACTTTCTAAAATTGATAACACCGATATGAATTCTTTTCATACCACAATATATGAACATAAAGTCTTGTTTAGAATAAAAAAAAGAAGAACTTTAGAATTCTTCTTGAGTTTCGACAAAAATCTTGTTTTCTTCATCATCTTTTTTATAAACAATGCTTCCTAAATAACCAATTGAGATGATATTTGTAAATTCTACTTTCATTCTTGGCACTTTAAATTCAAAAGATTGAGCACGTCCAAATAATTCAATTCTATCGCCGACATCAACTGTATCTCGCAACATTTGACCGTGTTTTTTGCTGGTTCGCATATAGACAGGTATAATATTATTTTGTGTTGGTTGATTAACAGAAATCACTGTTTTAACCACTTCACTGAAGTCATATTGTCTTGTGAAAGGTTTTTTAAGTATTGTTCCACCTAGATGAATTGAATTATTACGTTTTATATATTTCCCATCGTTTACATCAAAATCCAATTTAATTGGTTTAAAAAATTGCAGTCTTTCTTCAGGTAAACTTTTTGACTGATATGTTCCATGAAAAATAACATCTTTGTTTATAAGTTTTTCTCTATTTAATTCATACATTTCTCTAGTTAAAAGAACTGGAATATAGTCAATATTATCAGACAAATGTGAATCTCTTGGAACGGCAACTATTCCTTGCAAGAAGTTTTGCCCGTTAATTTCTCTGTCTCTAAATACACCAGTAAGTTTACCCATTAAATAACCATTATTGATGTCGCCTTTATATAATTCTGAAACCTTATCCACACAAACATTAAAGTCTTTCTTTTCTTGTCTTTTTTGTGCTGGGAATTTGTCAGCATTCATTTTTTTCATATAATAATGATTTCTAAACATAATACCCTCTCTTTTTTGAGTTAGTATAACATACAAAATTGTCGATTTCAAGGGGTAAATTAAAAAAAGTGGTTAAAAACCACTATATTTTTTTAATTATTGCTATACCATCTTCAACATCATATATATTTGTTTCTAATTCTTGATCGCTTTGTATTTGCTTTAAAAACGCTCGCATATTATTAACCATTGCACGATGTTTATGATGAATTTTGCCTTCTTTTAAAACAAGTCCATGGAGATAAACATTATCTGCAAAGATTATTCCTTCTTTTTCAAGCATTTGTTTAAGATATGGAAGATAGCGAACATATTGTCCTTTCGGGCCATCTAAAAAGATAAAATCAAACTTTTGATTTTCACTTAAAGTTTTTAAAACATTGATGGCGTCATCATTTATTAAATTCACTCTTTCTGTCATGTCTGCTTGAGAAAAAGTTTGTTTTGCTTTATTAAATGAATTTTCATTAATTTCAATAGTTGTGAGATGACCATTACAATTTTTTAACATCAAGCATCCGCTATAACCTATTGCAGTGCCAATTTCGAGAATATTTTTAGGATTTTTTATTCTTATTTGTTCAAGCAAAAATTCGCAAGATTTATCACGAATGATTGGCACATGATTTTGAACAGCAAATTCACGAAGGTTTTCTAAAAGTTCATTAAAATCCATACTCAAACCTTAGTCAAGAGTTACAATAGTAATCATCATTGGACGACGTTTTGTGCGTTTAAAGATAAAATTCGACAAATTTCTTCTGATTGATGTTTTAATAACTGATGGTTCAACGCCACGCAGGTCTGACTCTTTAAGTGAAGCGATTACGCTTGCCTTCGCATCTTGAACAAAACTTTCTTGTTCATCAGCGTAAACCACACCTCTTGTGATAATGAATGGCTCTGATGTAAGTTCGCCTTTAATATTATTAAGTGAAACTACGACAACACAAATGCCTTCTTCTGAAAGTTGTTTACGTTCTTTCAAAACATTAGAATCCATATCTCCAATGCCAATTCCGTCAACAAGGCGTTGACCAGCAGTGACAAAACCACCCTCTTTTATTGAGTTTGGAGTAAGTTCAACTTGCATTCCAAGGCTTGGCAAAACAATATTTCTTGCTTCCATGCCAAGAGTCATTGCAAGTTCTTTATGGGTTTTTAAATGACGATATTCGCCATGAACTGGAATGAAATATTTAGGTTTTACAAGGCTATGCATAAGTTTAAGTTCTTCTTGACATGCGTGACCTGAAACGTGAACATCGGCAAGTTCATCATAAATTACATCTACGCCAAGTTTATATAAAGCATTGATAACATTATATACATTTTTTTCATTTCCGGGGATTGGGGATGCAGAAAGAATGACAAGGTCATTTGCACGAAGTTTAAAAGCTTTAAACTCACCACCTGCCATACGAGTGAGTGCACTCATTGGCTCGCCTTGACTGCCTGTTGTCAAAATGCAAATTTCACTATCTGCCATTTTGTCAACCTTTTCAATATCTACAATATTCTGACGATTAAATGAAAGTTCGCCTACTTTCATGGCAACTTCGCTGACATTGACCATACTTCTGCCAGTAAAAGCAATTTTACGTTTATATTTTTCTGCCAAATCCATGATTTGTTGCATTCTGTGAATATTTGAAGCAAAGGTTGCAACGATAATTCTTTGTTGGGTGTGTGATTTAAAGATTTCTTCAAGGGCTCTACCTACACTTTTTTCGCTCATTGAATAACCTTTACGGCAAACATTGGTGCTTTCACAAAGAAGAAGACTAACACCTTTTTTGCCGAGTTCACCAAACCTAGTAAGGTCTGTCATTACTCCGTCCATTGGTTCATAATCAATTTTGAAGTCGCCAGTATGAACAATATTGCCTGATGGAGTGCCAATGCAAAGAGCAAGCGAGCCTGCAATTGAGTGACTAACCTTGATAAATTCAACAGTAAAAGAACCTATTTTTAAGATATTTTTAGGTTTTACAACCACGCCTTTAATTTTAACATTTGGGTGTTCTTTAAGTTTATTTTCAACAAGTGCAAGAGTAAGTCTTGAGCCATAAACTGGAACATGTAATGAGTTTAAAACAAAAGGAAGAGCACCAATATGGTCTTCATGCCCATGAGTTAAGATAATAGCTTTAACTTTTTCTTTATTTGTTTCTAGGTAAGAAATATCTGGAATAACAATATCTATCCCCGGTAAATCTTCATCTGGAAAAGTCAAGCCTGCGTCAATAACGATGATTTCATCATTATATTCAATAGCGGTCATATTTTTACCAATTTCACCTACACCGCCAAGAAAAGTGATTTTCACTTTAGAATTCATTTTTTCTCCTTTTAAATTTGATCATCAAAAACAAAAGATTAAACAATCTTTTCTTTTTTTGAGCCTGAAAATAATTTTTTAATTACAAAAGATATTTAGTTTTTTCAATTTTATCAATTTCTTCAAGTTTTTTTGGCGACTTGATTGTGTCAGCATCAACATAAAATCTCATGCCTTGGCTTGAGAAGAATGCCACCATTTCAAATATGCACAAAAGTGGACTTACACAAGGAAGCAAGATTATAACCGAATAAACGCCTATAACCATAACCAAAATTAATGCCAAGACAAAGATTACAAAAGCAGTTGAGAATACTTTGAAACCACGTCTTAAAATTGCTGACATGCCCTTTCGATAAGACGAGAAAACATTACCGTCAAAAACTATCATTGCTGATGCCCAACCAGCGATAAAAGTTTGTTTGAATGCCATAAAGATTGAAGGTAAAACAACAATCACAATTGGCACAAGATAGACAAACCAATCAACTGACACCCTTGTTATGCCATAGAATGAAGCCAAAATGAGAGCACCAAATGGAAGAGAATAAAGTGTTTTTAAAACTGCATAAGGCAACGACTTTTTAAGTGTGCCAAGTAATCTGCCAGTAAAAGATGTTTTTGAACATGATGACATATAACCATACATCATTTCACAAATTGTATATCTTCCAATACCTAAAAGAATTGGTCTTACAAGCAAAACTATTACAAGAAAATATATCCCACAAAATAGATTTGCACCAAACATAAGCTCAAAAAACATTATAATTGCATTTACAATGCTAGACAGAGTTTTTAGCAAATTTGCAGAATAAAAAGTTCCGTTTGCAAAGAAAGAACCCAAGTCTGCACCATTCCAAGCTTCAACAACACTTGAAGAAATAACGCCATAAAAAGGAGCAAGCAATGCACAAACAATGCCAAGACAAAGGATTTGGTAAACTAAGTATTTCCAAACTTTATCAAAATTAGCACAAAATAGTCTAAAAGAATTTTTAAACATCATAAGCGTTTAATTCACCTTTTTACTTTCAAAAATTATTTCTTAGAGTATTTTATCATAAAACAGAAAAAATTACAACTAAATTTAATAAGAAAAATAAAAGTTTGTTTTTACTTCAAAAAAAGTGGCATTGCCACTTACATTTTGATGTCTAAAATTTTGTAATTCACAACCCCTGTTTGCATGTGAACAGAAACTCTTTCCCCTTTTTTATGACCAAGAAGTGCAGCGCCAACTGGAGATAGATTTGAAATTATGCCATTTCGTGGGTCAGATTCGGTTGAGCCTAAAATTTTATAGGTCACTTCTTCATCAAATTCTTCATCATAAAGGGTTACGCTTGAGCCGATTGAAACCGATTCAGTATCTATATCTTTTTTCTTGATAACTTCGCAGTTTAAAAGAATATCTTCCATTTCACTGATTTCTGCTTCAATAAGTGCTTGTTTATCTTTGGCTGCTTCATATTCACTATTTTCAGATAAATCGCCATATTCTCTTGCTATACCAATTTCTTTGACAACTTCTGGTCTTAAAACTGTTTTGTAATGATTAAGTTTTTCTTCTAATTGTTTTTTGCCTTCAGGCGTTAAGTAATGTTTTTCCATTTGTCCTCCCACATTTCAAGTCTTTCAAACTTTTTACGCTATATTTTATATTAAAAAAACTTTTAAGTCAATCGATTTTAAGTTTTTTTAATAAATATTTTCTCTTTTGATGAACATAATAACTTTGTCAAACAATATTTTTATCTTTTTTGGAGGTTTTATGCTTACTATTTTAGCTTTTTTAGTCACTCTTTTAGGATCTATAAATTGGCTTTTGATTGGGCTGCTTCAATATGACTTTGTTGCCGGCATTTTCGGCTATCAAGGATCTGTCTTTTCAAGACTTATTTATATAGTTATAGGTTCTGCAAGCATTGTTTTAGTGATTAAACTTTTTAAAAACAAAGGCACAATACCTGTTTTTTCTCGTCGCAACAAGAAAGACATTCAAAAACAAATGGCTAAAATTGGTCAAAAGCAAGCAACCGCTAATGTTGAAGTTTCGCATGAAGAAATTCCATCAAATTTCGACGATAGCCATTTTGGCAATAGTCAAGAAAGTTTTGCTCCACCAAAGGAAGATATTCCTGAAGGTCTTTTAGACGAAAACATCAAAGATTAAAGTTTGACATTTTTATATATTCAAAAAAAATCTTTTGTGACAAAAAGAGAGAGTTATGCAAAGAAATATAGCCTTTTATTTTATAATAAGTTTGCTTGCATGTGGGTTTTTTCTCACATTTTTGCCTTACCCTACTTTTTATGTTGGTTCATACAACTTAAGTCACAACGACATCTCTAAAATAAACTATCAAAGTGAAAGTGAAGAAAACTCACTTTATCAATCACAAGAAAACAGCCCTTGTTTAACCAAACTTGATTGGTTTGAATGTGTAAGTAAAATCATGCCTTACAACTTGGCGATTAAGATTATAGAAGTGGATTCTCAAAGTGAATTTAATATTTTAAGAATTGGTGGCAATAATCATGCTGATATAACAACCTATTCTTATCAAGATAAAAACATCTTAGACACGCTAATTTCAAATCAACCTTACAAAAAGTTGCCAGTTTTGGTTGAAATTATGCCTAATCTTTGGACTCCAGCAAGTTTATCTTGCAAAGAGATAACTAGTGAAAATCAGAGTCATTATTGTTTATATTTCTCTAATTCCAAAGCACATTCAACAAATATGACAGATGTCAATCATCAAAAAGTTGTCGATTACGCCTTTAAAAAAGGAAAAAATTTGATATAAAAAAGGGTCACTTATGATAAGTTGACCCACTTTTTATCATAAAAGCACGATAAATTTGTTCAAGCAAAATCACTCTTGCAAGATTATGTGGAAAGGTTGCCTTTCCAAATGAAATTTTGTCTTTTATATTGCTTTTAACTTCTTGCGAAACTCCACAAGACGAGCCTATAACAAATGTTATTTCACTTGTTTCTTGTTCAAGAGATTGAAGTTTGTTTGAAAACTCTTGGCTCGAATATTGTTTTCCTTCAATATCCAGTAAGATTGATTTGCCTGAAAGATGTTTTAAAATATCTTGACCTTCTTTTTCAAGTGTTTTTTCTGTTGAAGAAAGATTATTTTGCTCTTGAATTTCAATTATATTAAGTTTGCAAAATCGAGAAAGACGTTTGATATATTCGTCGCAAGCATCTTTCCAAAATTTCTCTTTCAAATTGCCAACACAAACTAGATTTATTGAAATCATAAAAGCCCCCAAACAAGCGTGAAAATCGTTACTGCTATTCCAACAATAAAACTAAAAGCAAGGGTTAAATTTGTGATATGGTCAGGTTTATAATTTTGACCAGAAAATAAAACTTCTTTGTCAAGCTCAGTCATATAACCAAGTTCTATATTTTTGTTTAAATAAAGTTCTTGAATATCTATATATTCAACCTTATTTAAATCACTCTCGCCTTGAAGTGCCTTTTGACTTTGCAAAAGATTGTCAATATACTCTTTTTTGATAAGGTCATTACCGATATTAATTTCAAGGTCGCAAACTCGTTTTTCCGATGTCTCGGTTATAAGTTTTTTGGTCAACATAACAAATAAAATTACAAGAAGTGCAACAAACAAGCCATTAAAAATTATTCCAATAATTGGGTTATTTGAAGAGATTGCAGTCACCCTATCAAAAATTTTAACAAAACCTAAATCATTGACTGCTGAGAATGTTAAAAGAGTGCTTAATGCATTATTGATAAAGTGAATTACAATCCCTGGAATAATAGAGTCGCTATGAATTGCCAAATAGCCAAGATAAAAACCAATTATTGTTGCATAGAAAAATTGATTAATGTTCATATGCATAAGACCAAACAAAAGTCCAGAAATTATGATTGCTTTTGTTGCACCAAAACCGAGAGAACCACGAAGAAGTAGTCCACGATGTGCAGTTTCTTCGCAAACAGCAGGCAAAAGTGCTGTCAAAAAGATATTTAAAATGAAAAGCCACCAAGGATATTGTGTCATCTGTGCATTTGGAGACCTAAAACCTATTGCTTCTAAAAATTGTCCAAATATGCTTGCAATATAAGAATTTAAAAAGAAAACAACAACGCCAAGAAGTATTGCGTAAACCCACGCCTTTTTGCCTATCTTTTTAAAGCCATAATATCTTAAAACTTCTTTAGGCTTTCGTTTCATAAGCCCTGAAAACATGAAAAGAGCTATAGAAAACATTAAAATGATTTGAATAAAAATGCTTGAAACTACATTTCTCACAATCGTAGGCATAAAGTTTAAAAGATTGAATGCAGACAACAATCGTATGCCTAAAAATAAAAGGACAATAACAAAATAAGTGCTATATGCCACTCTGGAAATTTTATTTCTTAATGGAAGTGAAGTTTTTGTTTGATTTAATTTCATAAATATATTGTATTAAGTCCTTTTAAAAAATATTTAAGTTAGCCCAAATATTCAAGAATTGTGTTTAAAATTAAAAGAATACAACCTACCGCTAGACCAACCCACCAAAACACTGATGGTTTTGCTACACTTTCCTTTTCAAACTCTCGCTTGTTTTTGCGTTTAAAATAAAATCTATCAATTAAGTATATTATCACTCCTGTCACAAGTAAAAGTGCAAAAGCAAGAAGATAATACCACCAAACATTTTGGAAAGCGCCGAATTCAAAGTTGTAATTAACCTTTATGTAAGCCATGACAACAACTATTAAGTTGTTTAAAAAGTGTGCAATCATTGTTGTAATAATACTGCCTGTTCTTATTGCAAGCCAACCGAAAACAAGCCCTATAAGAAGTGGATAGATAAGTTGTTGCAAGCTTGCATGCATAAGTGCAAAGAAAAGTGCTGAAACACAAATGGCAACAATATCGGAATAATTTTTTCTTAAACCTTGCAAGACTATTCCCCTAAAAATAAGTTCTTCGGTTATTGCTGGCAATAATGCAAGCAAGAAAATGCTTAAAACAAGCCACCAACCATTATTAAGTGGAAGAGGAAGAGAAATGCCTGTTTGGATTTGATTTAAAACTGGCGGATATTTTAACACATAACCCAAGAATGCATCAATAAGATTTGTAAACATCATTACGCCAAATAATAAAACAAGAGCAATAAATATGGTCATAAAGGAATCTTTAAGGCTTGGTTTGTTTGACAAGCTCGATGCCTTTAAAGAAAAGTGAAAGGTTTTGTTGTATAATAAGAAAATAAGTGTCGACGAAATTGGTGCAACAACAAGTGCAAAAATGCGGTAAACTATATTTTCTGAATTTGCCCCACACAAACCTGCCACTAAAGTAAGCACAAAGGCTAAGATTTGTGGAAGTAAGAGTGCAAAGATAAAAACTTTTGCACTATCATCATTAGTGTAGAAGTTTTTTCTGTCAAATGTTTTGATGTTTTTTTGATTTTCTTTTGAATTTAAATTTTTCATGTCACCATTATACAATTTTTTTATAAAAAAGACAAGAAAAAACTTTACTTTTGTCAAAATATGGCTTATAGTAGATTTATGAATAAATTTATGGAAGAAGCTCTGTCTCAAGCAAGAAAAGCATATAAAAAAGGTGAAGTGCCAATAGGTGCTGTTCTTGTTTGTAATGGCAAGATTATTGCTAAAAGTTATAACCAGCGTGAAAGAAGACAAAACGCCCTTTCTCATGCCGAAATTAATGTTATCAAAAAAGGCTGTAGACGTTTAAAATCATGGAGATTAGACGATTGCGAACTTTATGTTACGCTTGAGCCTTGCCCTATGTGTGCTGGTGGGATTTGCAATGCAAGAATAAAAAAAGTATATATTGGTGCAAAAGAAAAGACATCTTTCGACAATCTTTGCGAGAAGATTTTTACATCAAATAGGTTAAATCATAAGGTTGAATTTGAGTTTGTAAATGACTATCAAGAAGTTTGCTCAAACCTTTTAAGTGATTTTTTTAAAATTAAACGAAAGTGAAAATCCGACAATTAGACACAAAAGTTGATAAATGTTCGACAAAAACAAAAGCTAAGAATTAAAATTTCTTAGCTTTTTTCGTCGAAATTTGACTTTGTTTGTAAAATCTTGACTTTCTTTGTCAAAAAATCTTAAAGAAGTTTAAATAAAGCCTCATTAAATTCTGCTTCAGTTATTTTGCCTTCTTCTTTTAATTTTCTCAACGCTTCAATTTTGCGTTCTTTTTCTCTTTGAGAATATGAAGAATTCTCTTGACTAGGTTTTTCTTTTTCAAAATAAACATCGTCTGTTGGTTTAACCCAAACAATATCGTTCATAAACAAAGTTATTCCAAGAAGAATTGATGAAACTGAGAATATGTTTAAAATAAAAGTTATAACAACAGCTGTCATATAATAACCGCTTCTTGTCCTAAAAAATCTTCCCCCATCTTTGATTGAATAAATTAAAAGTCCTGCTGTGGCAATATAAGCTAAAACGCCAAGTCCTTCATAGATTGTATAAAACCATAAATATGCATTATATGGGTCTTTAATAATAGCAAGAATCCCATTTGACATAAGATAAGTATTAAGTGCTATTGAAAGAAAATTTAAAACAATTACCACGATAATAAGATTGCGTTTTGTGCTGTTCATACTTGCTCCCCTTTAATATTTTTGTCATTTATAACATTAAATATATCACTCTGCAATAAAAAAGTCAAATTTGTTTTGATAGTTTTTCAAAATATAGTATAATATACTAAATTTTAGGAGTTTAATATGCAAAATATTGTATTAGATAGATTTTTAACATTAAATGATGAATTG
>CAMUGK010000028.1 GCA_947088415.1 uncultured Bacillota bacterium
ACAACTGTTTTTATTTTTTTGAAAAAACAGTTGACAAAACGTTCAACTATGAATATACTAATAATAGTTGAATAGATATTCAACTATTATTAAAGGAGTTTTTATGGGAAGAAGTCAACAAGGTTGTGATTGCAATATTATTCATGGAAATATAGTAGAAGAATGCAAAAAGAATATGTTAGGGGAAGAAATTTTGCTTTCAATGGCAGATTTTTATAAAGCACTTAGTGACAGTACGAGAATTAAAATTGTTTGTGCTCTTTCATTAAAAGAGCTTTGCGTTTGTGACATCTCTTCACTGCTTAATATGACAAAGTCGGCTGTATCACATCAGCTTCAAAATTTAAAAGAGATGAATTTGATAAAATCACAAAAGAAAGGCAAGGAAGTTTGGTATAGTCTTGCAGATAGCCATGTGATTGATATGTTTGAAATCAGCAAGAAGCATGTTATGGAGATGATTTATGAAGGGTAGTGTAAAAATTCAAGGCTTGGATTGTGCCAATTGTGCTAAGTTTTTGGAAGGCGAAATCAATAAACTGGATGGCATTGAAAATGCTGAAATTATATTTGTAAAAGAAAGGCTTAATTTTGAAAGTGACAACATTGAAAAGGCTATTCAAGACATTGTTGGATTAACAAAAAAGTTAGAGCCTGATGCAAAAATTATTTATAAAAGTAAAGATAATGAAAATCAAGCAAAAAACAGCAAAAAGTTTAATAAAAAGTTGCTTTTAGATTGTTTAATGTTAATTTTAGGTGTTGCTTTGGGTGCTTGTGCAATTTTTATAAAAAGTTTACCTATTTGGAGTTTTTGGATTTTGTTTATTTTAAGTGCATTAAGTTTGGGTTATAAAACCTATTATAAGGCAGTCGCAATGATTTTTAGGGCAAAGGTTAATGAAAATCTCCTGCTAACAATTTCTGTTATCGGTGCAACAGTTATTGGCGAATATATGGAAGGATTGATGGTTATTGCGCTTTACAGTGTTGGCAAAATTTTTGAAGGACTTGCTGTTGACAAATCGCGAAAATCTATTTCAAAACTTATTGATTTGCAACCAGAGTTTGCTGTAGTATTAAAAAACAATTGTGAAGAAAAGCTTTTACCACAGCAAGTCAACGAAGGAGATATAATTATTGTTAGACCGGGAGAAAAAGTGGCGTTGGACGGAATTATTATTGATGGCGATGCATCCGTCAATACTCAGAGTTTAACTGGCGAAAGTATTCCAAGTCATCTTGAAAAAGGCGATGAAATTTTATCTGGTTCAATAGTGATAGATAAAGTTATTAAAATTAAAGTTACCAAACCTTATGGCGAAAGCACGGTTTGTAAAATATTAAATCTTATTGAAAATGCTTCACAAAACAAATCTAAAACAGAAACAACAATTTCAAAGATTACAAAATTTTATACTTTAGGTGTTGTCGGCATTGCATTGCTTGTTTGGGGAATTTACTGGGGGGTTACAAAAAATTTTAATGACGCACTTTACACAGGCTTAATCTTTTTGGTGGTTTCTTGTCCTTGTGCATTTGCAATTTCTGTTCCACTTTCATATTTTTCAGGGCTTGGCAATGCTTCAAAGCAAGGAGTTCTTATTAAAGGCTCAAATTATTTAGATCTTTTGACAAAACTAGACACCATGGCTTTTGACAAAACTGGAACTTTAACAACTGGCGAGTTTGAAATAACTAACATTAATGTTGTAGATAAAAGTTTAAGTCAAGATGATATATTGCGTATAGCTTCACTTGGTGAACAGAATTCTATTCATCCTTTAGCCAAAGCAATTCTTTCAGCAAATAGCCAAAAGCTTGAAAAAGTAAACAATGTAAAAGAAATAGCAGGTCAAGGAGTTGAATTTATTTTCAACAAACAAAAATATTTTATAGGTTCAAAAAATAAAGATATTAAAAATACCGTTGTTGAAGTATATAGAGAGAACTTATTACTTGGAGAAATTTATTTAAGAGATAAAATAAAATCTTCTGCCAAAATAACATGCCAAAATTTAAATGCAATGGGTTTGACAACAATTATGCTGTCTGGGGACAAAGAAAACAGCGTTAAGCAAGTCGGGGATTATATTGGTTTAGATCAAGCCTATGGCAAACTTTTGCCACAAGAAAAGTTTGAATTTATTGAAAAATTAAAAAAAGATAAAAAATTTGTTGGCTATGTTGGAGATGGCATAAATGATGCACCAAGTCTTATGCTTGCCGATATTGGCATAAGTATGGGTATTAATGGCAGCCCTGCAAGTATTGAAGCTTCTGATGTGGTATTAGTTGATGACAATCCTGAAAAGATTATATCAGCAATTAAAATATCAAAATTTACTAAAAAAGTGGTTTGGCAAAATATCATCATATCTGCTGTTGTCAAATTAGCCTTTTTAGCCCTTTGCACTTTTGGAGTGCTTGGTATGCCTTGGGCAGTATTTGCAGATGTTGGCGTAACAATTCTTGCAATATTAAATAGTATGAGAGCATTAAAATTTAAACCAAAAAAACTAAAAAGTGACATATAATGATAAATATTATTGACTTTTTAAATTATTATGATATACTATTAATAGGAGATTTTATGGAAGGATTTGCAAACTATCAAGAAGCTATTTTAGATTTAGAAGAATACAATTCGACAATTTTAGATTTGTTTAAAGAAAAAAAAGAGGTTGACAAAAGATTGCTTAATGCTTACAAAAAAACATTTGACTTTTGTAAGCGAATTGAAGGAATTAATGCACCAGATTATATAAGATTTATTAAATCTGTTATTCTTGACAAAATAAATACCAATAAAATTCTTGTCCATAAAAGAGATTTTATGGATTGTATAGATATTTATGATATTCGTTTTTGCGTTTTTGACCCTGTTACAAAAATAGTAAATGAATATGGTTGTGAATTTAATGGGCAATATGGAGAATTTGTTAATGGAGTTTTTGAGGCAGCAGACCCTGTTCAACTTTTAAGCAAAAGACTTGAAAGAACCACCTTTGTGAAAATGAATACTAAAGAGGGGGAAAGTTGTGAATGCCCAGAAATTGAAGAGACTTTTTATCTAGCATGTCAACAACTTTGTCAAAAAAGATTTGAGGATGAGCAAAAAGGAAATCTTAAACCTATGTCATATTATTTTAATTCCCCAGAAATTTTTTAAGAAAACTTATTTTAAGTTTTCTTTTTTGTCTAAATTTAATTTCCATCTTGACAAATTCTTTTTTTGTGTTAAAATTAAGTTGTGAGGTTAACATGACAACTTATTCTGAATTTTTAGATGAATATCGTGATGCGTCTTATCAAATAGCAAATCGCAAAGAATTTAATGGCAGAGAATATCGCAAATTTTTAAGTATGGATAAAAAATTTCATAAAATTGAAGACATAAATATTGCAAATTATAAAGAATTTTTGCGTAAGGCATTAAATACAGACGGGCATATGCATGCAGCTATTATTGATGACCCTAAATTTCCAAATTATAAAATTGCAATTTTAAAAAAATTGGCAAAAGCAAGGGAAAGGGAAAATAGACATTACTTTGGCTTTTCCAAATGACCCAATACAGTCTCTTTATGAACGCATTTCATCTACAACTTTTAATTCATTGCCTATAATTGATGGATTCAAGAAATTTAATGATATGGATGCATATGTTCACTATCGTTTGATTGCTTGTTATGAAGAAGTTGTTCAAAGCAGATTTATCGATTATAATGACAATGGTGGTAATTTAAAAGATTGGCACTATTATTTAGCTTCTCCAAACGACCAAGATGATGAAGAAAATATTAATCCAGAAAATTAATAGATAAAAAGAAAGCCTAGACTTTCTTTTTTTATCAAAAATAACAATTTTTTCATATAGAAAATATATGATATCAAGAATATTAATAAATAAAGAAAATCTACAATCAAACTTAAATTTTGTCAAAAAACAACGTCATAATGCCAAAATTTGCGCAATGGTCAAAGCTAACGCCTATGGTCATGGCATAAAACAAATAGTAAAACTTTTATCTGGCAGAGTTGACTGCTTTGGTGTTGTAAATATACAAGAAGCGATGTTGGTTAGAAAGCTTGATAAATTTACGTCTATTGTTATTTTTGGTTATTGTGAAAATATTAAATGTGCCATCGAAAATAATATTAGTCTTTCAATAATTTCAATAGAAAACCTTAAAAAAATAATTAAAATTGCAAAAAAACTTAACAAAAAACCAAAATTACATTTAAATATCAATTCTGGAATGAATAGATTTGGAATTAAGTCTATAGAAGATTTTGATAAAGTTATAAACATTTTATTAAAAAATAACTTAACATTACAAGGAATTTTTACACATTTTTCTTCACTCACAACTGACCCAAATTATACAATTAAGCAAAGAGAAATATTTGAAAGTTTTATTCAAAGACTTCCATCTTCTTTTAAACCAATTGTTCATGTTGGTGGCGGAAATTCTTTATTCAAAATTAAAGGGTTTGAGATGTATCGTGTTGGTATGTTTTTATATGGTTATGGTCATGACAAGTTAAAACCTGTTTTATCTGTCAAATCCAAAATTGTGGCACTACAAGAGGTTGAAAAAGATGAACATGTTGGTTATATGGCAGCTTTTACAGCACAAGAAAAAATGAAAGTGGCGGTAATTCCGCTTGGTTATGATGACGGAATCAAACGCGAGCTTTCTAATAATTTTTATGTTAAAATTAATGGGGCGTTTTGCAAAAGTGTTGGCAAAATTTGTATGGATTGTTTTATGGTTGATGTAAGCAAAATAAATGTTAAAGTTGGAGATGAAGTCGAAGTTCTTTTGAATGCAAGCGAGTGGACAAAAATTTTAAATACAACAGAGTATGAAATTTTAACCAATTTTAATGGGTTTCGCGGAGAAAGAAAAATCGTTTATTTTCCAAATTGGTAAAAATGAAGCGAAAAGGGATTGCGATTCTCTTAGCTTTTAAAAACGCTGTTATTGGCAAGTGTTGCAAGATAAATTTCTTTTGTCACTTTTCTTTTAAAGAAAAGTGTAAAAACTTGTCTTTTTTCTTTATTTTGTGTTAAAATAATTAAAAAGGGTGAGTATATGATAAAAATTAAAAATAAAAAAGACAGCATTGCAAAGATGAAAGAGCTAAGATTAAACTATTTTCCGCTCGATATTTTTGATGTTTCAAACTTAAAAGCAATAAAAGATTTTTTTGATAAATATCCAGCAGAGGAATATATCATGCGTAATCCAAATAAAACTAAAGGGGAATTTTATTTTGTTAAAAATTATGAAGAAGCACTTACGCATTTAAAAGATTTTAATCCCGAAGTAACTATTGATGTTTCATATAATCCATATAAAGAAGATATTGTGCTTGTTGGGGATATAAAAATTCATAAAGGTTCTTTTTCTGACACTGTGGACTTGACAGCCAGAACAGACAGCAATGCCACTCAAAGAAATATTTATGAAAATCCAGAATACAACCTTCATTGTTCTTTAGATGATGATAAAGTTTGGGATATCCCTGGGTTTTCAAAGATTGCACGATATATTTCTGACCATGAACTTTATGATGTAATAGTTGAGTTTATTGTTTATGATATAAAACTTGGCGTAAATAAAGAGAATGTTGTGATTTGTGAACTTAGGACTGGATTTTAGTGTCATTGACACTTTTTATATAAATAATAAATAAAAGAAATGAATACAAAAAGCATATCAAATGATATGCTTTTTTATTTATTATAAATATTCCATTCGTTTTCATCAAGGCTGTCTTTAAGTTTGTTTATTGCTTTGGAATATACTTTTTTAACCTGCTTTTCACTTGCGTTGTATTTTTCGGCAATTTCTGAGAAGGTGTAAGTTTCTTTGGATTTTGTAAATCCAAAATGTAAACAAACTGTGGTGTATTCACTTTTTGTTAAAGTGCCTTTTAATTGTTTTAACATTTCAAAAGTGAATTGTGTATCAACAACAGGTTTTTCTGTGTTTGCCTTTTTGTCTGCAATAATATCTTCAAGTGTTCCGCTTTCATTTTTGTCTATCGGCTCTGAAAGGCTGGTAATTTTTTCGGCTTCTGTTTGTTTAATAAACGTCTGCATGCTTGTTAAAATATATTTACGAATGTAGTTCTTACAATATTGAAATTTTATATCTTTCTTATGTTTTGTTGGAAATCTATCAACAGCATCAACAAGTTTTTCTTCACCTAAACTTATAAGGTCGCTGTAGATTGTAAGACCTTTAAATTTTGACGCTGAAATATTTACATATTTGTAGGTTTTTTCAATAATTTTTGCACGTGCTTTCATATCACCTTGAAGCATGCGTTCCAATAAGGATTGTTCATCATTATTGAGATTATTCAATAATGAAAAAGTATCAAACAAAAATCCTTGATTTTTTAGTTTCTCCTCCTGATCTCTTAAAAGTTTAATTCTTTTAGTGCGAATATGTCTAGTGTAAAAACCTAATTCATAATTATCTATAGTTGTATCAAAAGAAACAATATAATCATTTGTTTTTTGTGTGTATTCTTTGAAATTATTGTAAAATTCAGAAAATTTAAAATCTTTTAATTTATCAATGAAATTACTTTTCCAAACAAAGCCAATTTCATCCAGCATTTTTCTTTGTTCACGCTTTATTTTAATCTGTCCGCATCTTACATGATGAACCTTTATGCCAAGTTTATATCCATTGGTAATATATTTTTGGGGAACATTTAAGTTTCCGAATTCCTTTTTGTATTTCAATAATTCGTTATAAAATTTTTCAAAGCCTTCAATTCTTGCATTCCAAACGAATTCAATTCCATTAAGTTTAGCAACTTGCTCAGGAGTTGACTTTATATATCCAGTTCTTACATGATGAACCTTTATGCCAAGTTTATATCCATTGGTAATATATTTTTGGGGAACATTTAAGTTTCCGAATTCCTTTTTGTATTTCAATAATTCGTTATAAAATTTTTCAAAGCCTTCAATTCTTGCATTCCAAACGAATTCAATTCCATTAAGTTTAGCAACTTGCTCAGGAGTTGACTTTATATATCCAGTTCTTACATGATGAACCTTTTGTCCAAGTTTATATCCTTTGGTAATATATTTTACGGGAACATTTAAGTTTCCGAATTCCTTTTTATATTTCAATAATTCGTTATAAAATTTTTCAAAGCCTTCAATTTTTGTATTCCAAACGAATTCAATTCCATTAAGTTTAACTGATTGTTCAGGAGTTAGTTTTATACGTCCAGTTCTTACATTATCAACCTTTATGCCAAGTTTATATCCATTGGTAATATATTTTGCGGGAACATTTAAGTTTCCAAATTCTTCTTTGTACTCAATAAGTTTGTCAAAGAAGAGTTGAAAATTGAAACGTTTTTTCCTTTCTTTTATCTTTTGTGTTTTCATGTTATGATTGTATCATAAAATTAAGCAATAGTCAATATGCAATTTTTTCCGGGGAAGTATTTATTGATTTAAAAATTAATCAAAAAAATCTATGCAATTCATTTGCCTATTTTTTTTCTTTTGGCTATAATAGGGGAGTATAAAAAAGGAGAAGATATGAAAAACACTAAAAAAGAATGTTGCGCAAAATGCAACAAAAAGTTTGTTTATCAGTTTAAAGAAGCTGATGGCAAAAACAAAGCTTTATTTGGCGGAAAAGGTGCAAACCTTGCTGAAATGACAAGTCTTGGTATGCCTGTTCCACAAGGTTTTATTATTACAACCGAAGCCTGCACTCAATATTATGAAGATGGCAGAAAAATCAATGATGAAATTCTCTCTCAAATTGAGAGCAATCTTGCAAATCTTGAAAAGATTTCTGGCAAGAAATTTGGCGACGAGAAAAATCCACTTCTTGTTTCAGTTCGTTCTGGTGCAAGAGTTTCTATGCCGGGAATGATGGACACAATTTTAAACCTTGGTCTTAATGATCAAGTTGTTGAAGGACTTGCTGCTGCAACCAACAACCCTAGATTTGCTTATGACTCTTACAGAAGATTCATTCAAATGTTTAGTGATGTTGTTATGCAACAAGAAAAATCTAAATATGAAAGAATTTTAGATAAAGTTAAGGCAGAAAAGAAAGTTCAATTTGATAAAGACCTTTCTGCTGAAGACCTTAAAGAAATTGTTAAACTTTTCAAAGACCTTTACAAAAAATCTCAAGGCGAAGAATTCCCACAAGAACCTAAAGTTCAACTTGTTGAAGCTGTTAGGGCAGTATTCCGTTCTTGGGATAATGACCGTGCAAATGTTTATAGAAGAATGCATGACATTCCTTACAACTGGGGAACAGCTGTTAATGTTCAATGCATGGTTTTTGGTAACATGGGCGAAGACAGTGGAACTGGTGTTGCATTTACTCGTAACCCTTCAACTGGTGAAAACAAACTTTATGGCGAATATTTAATGAATGCTCAAGGCGAAGACGTTGTTGCTGGAATTAGAACTCCACTTCCTATTTCAACTCTTCAAAAACAAAATCCTGCAGTTTATAAACAATTTGTAGATATTGCTAAGAAACTTGAAAAACACAATAAAGATATGCAAGATATGGAATTTACTATTGAAAAAGGTAAACTCTATATGCTTCAAACAAGAAATGGTAAGAGAACTGCCAAGGCTGCACTCAAAGTTGCTGTTGACCTTGTTAAAGAAAAACTTATCACTGAAAAAGAAGCACTTATGATGATTGACCCTAAACAACTGGACGCTCTTCTTCACCCACAATTTGAAGCAACTTCACTTAAAAAAGCAAAAGTTATTGCTGAAGCTCTTCCAGCTTCTCCTGGTGCTGCAAGTGGTAAAATTTGCTTTACTGCAGAGCGTGCTAAAGAACTTGGGGCAAAGAAAGAAAAGGTTGTTTTAGTTAGACTTGAAACTTCTCCTGAAGATATTGAAGGTATGGCTGCATCTCAAGGTATCTTGACTGCTCGTGGTGGAATGACTTCTCACGCTGCCGTTGTTGCTCGTGGAATGGGAACTGCTTGCGTTGCAGGTTGCAGTGCTCTTAAATTTGCAGATGACGAAAAATCTTTCACTTTGAATGGCAAAAAATATAAAGAAGGTGATGTAATTTCTTTCGACGGGTCTACTGGAAAGGTTTATGACGGCGAAATTAAAACTGAACCTGCAAAAATTTCTGGCGAATTTGCAACTATTATGGCTTGGGCTGATAAATATAAGGCAATGTCTGTTCGCACTAATGCTGACAATCCTAACGATGCTCAAAATGCTTTCAACTTTGGTGCAGAAGGTATTGGTCTTTGCAGAACAGAACATATGTTCTTTGAAGCTGACAGAATTCCTGCAGTTAGAGAAATGATTGTTTCTACCACAGTTGAAGAACGCAAAAAAGCACTTGCAAAACTTCTTCCAATGCAAAAGAAAGACTTTATTGGTCTTTACAAAGCAATGAAAGGTAACCCTGTTACAATTCGTTTCCTTGACCCACCGCTTCATGAGTTCCTTCCACATGAAGATAATGAAATTAAAACTCTTGCAAAAGAAATGGGTCTTACTTTTGCTAGACTTAAACAAACAGTTGCAGATCTTCACGAATTCAACCCAATGATGGGACATCGTGGACTACGCTTGGCTGTAACTTACCCAGAAATTGCTGAAATGCAAACAGAAGCAGTTATTGAAGCTGCTATTGAAGTAAGCAAAAAACAAGGCTATAAAATTGTTCCTGAAATCATGATTCCATTAACTTGCGATGTTAATGAATTCAAATATGTTCGTGATATTGTTGCTGCTAAAGCTGATGAAATTATTGCTAAACGTGGTGCTAAAATGACATATAAGATTGGAACTATGATTGAAATTCCACGTGCTGCTGTAACTGCTGACCAAGTGGCACAGCATGCCGAATTCTTCTCATTCGGAACTAATGACCTTACTCAAATGACATTCGGCTTCAGTCGTGATGATGCTGCAAAATTCCTTGATGTTTATTATGCAAAGAAGATTTTTGAAAGTGACCCTTTTGCTCGTCTTGACCAAAATGGTGTTGGCAAACTTGTTAAAATGGCTGCCGATCTCGGAAAATCTACTCGACCTGACATCAAACTTGGAATCTGTGGCGAACATGGTGGCGACCCATCATCTGTTGAATTCTGTCATAACACAGGTCTCACTTATGTTTCTTGCTCTCCATATAGAGTTCCTATTGCAAGATTGGCTGCAGCTCAAGCAAACATTAAAAATCCAAGAGATGCTAAGAAAAAATAAGTTTGAGATAATAAAAAAGTGACTAAAGTTTAGTCACTTTTTTATTGCTCTTTTGTAATTCCAAAATCTTCTCGTAAACTTGCAAGTTTGGCTTGTTCGGTTTTTATAGTGTTTAAAAAGTCTAATTTAATTTCTCTTGCCTCTTCGTCGGAAATATATTCAGCCAATTTTTCTCGAACTCTTGCTTCTTCTTTTTCTAAATATTTTTTATTTTCAAGCACTAAATGTTTGTCAAGACCTAATTTATATTTATCGCCAAATTGGGCAATCATTAATTTTCTGTAAGTGAATTGTTTTTTGAAAACTTTTTTAAGCATTGCGTGAGTATGATTATTTAAATTAAATTTTCTTTCGCTATTTCCAAGATAAGCCATTATATATGGAGTAATTAAGATTCTATCTTTAGTTTTAGGATTTATATATTTCATAAATCCATCTCCATTATTTTGGGATGGTTGTTTTTCTTGCCTTAACATATCATCTTTATCTTTTACAAAATCTTCGACTAATGCAAATCTAAGGGTTTCATTAAGTTTAAGTATTGAAAAATTTTCGTCAACTTTCATTTTTTCTCCTTTTGCCTTAAATAAGGTTTTGATGATATGATTATATTATATATCATAAATTTCGGTTTGTCAATAGCCAAATTTATCGAAAAAATAACAAAAAGAGAATAAATATGGCTTTACATTTAATAATTTAT
>CAMUGK010000029.1 GCA_947088415.1 uncultured Bacillota bacterium
TAGTTAGAGAAATCACTGGTCTTGGACTTAGTGAAGCTAAAGCTCTTGTTGATGGTGCTCCTGCAGCAATTAAAGAAGGCGTTCCAACAGCTGAAGCTAAAGAAATGGAAGCTAAGCTTAAAGAAGCCGGCGCAACAATTGAACTTAAATAATCAAAAAAGTAAATCGAAAAAAAGTTTTGTGTTTAAAAAAAGTGGCTTTGCCACTTTTTTTGCAACCAAATATTGCATGATTAAGAAAAAATATATATGTCTTAAAAAAGTGCCTAGGCACTTTTTATTCATTTTTTGATATGTTATCTTCTTTATCTCTATTAAATATCTTATTTTCAATTTTTTCTATCAATTTCTCAAGTTTTCCACCTAAGTTGAATTTATTGCAAATAAAGAATGTTATTTCTGCCAAGAATACCGCTGAAATTAGGTCGACTATATAGTGTTGTTTTGTAAATTGTGTTGCAAGCAAGATGAGTAAGTCCATAATTAAAATTCCAACACGATTGACAAAACTGATATTTTTTTGACCACGAACAGCAATATAACAAAATGCCGAAAGTAGACAATGAATACTTGGAAAACAACCGAATGGAACATAGCCACCATCAAACATATAGAAATTTCCAATCCAATTATCAATTGGATTTTTGCTTGCAAGCATTTCATCAATTGGACGTGAAATTGTTGTTGGCATAAAGCAATAGATAATGGCGGTTATAAAAAAACTTATCATAACTGCAATAAACCAATTGCAAAAGCGTTTTTTATTTTTAGCTGCTATGATTGGGGCAATAAACCAATATGGATAGGCAAGAAGATAAGGAATAAAAAATATTTTAAGAAGTGGAACCTTATCATCAAAGCCATGAATTGTGAAATCAAAAACTTTAAAATTGACTGCAACATATCTAGTAAGCCAATAAACAATGCAATCAACAAGCAAAACTATGGCTGTCAAGATAACCGCATAACCATAACGAACAAGCCACGCTTTCAATTTCTGTTTAAAAGGAGTTTTTTCTTTAGTCTTTTCCAATTTTCTTCTCCCCTTTTTTCTCTTTAATATATTTGACAATTGTTGGAATATAGAAGACCACATTTGTCGCAACAAAGATGAGAAGATATAATAAAATAATATAAACCACGTTTGGCATTGCTCCGCTTACATTTTCAATTATGGCAATCCCTTTTCCTCCATTTAAATAGCAATAATCAAAACCCCAGATTTTATCTACAATAAGTGCTGGAATAAACATAATTCCAAGCGGAATCATGAATGTAAAATATCTGTGAACTTTGGTTTATAATATCTTGTAAACCAAATTAATGCTGAAACAAAAAGCATTAAAAGATGAAAAACTAAAGTCCTAATTCCAACAAAACTAAAAACTGGATAATTATTTAAATTGTTATTTAAAATTAAACCCATAAGTCCTGCAAACACATTGAATGACGCCAAATAGCCAAAGCAGACTTGTTTAACCCTTTCTCTTTTACAGAAAACTCCAACAGCAAGGGTCATATAAAAAAGTGAGCAGAAATATAATGGCAGAGATTGTTCCCAATGTAATGTGCCAGTTGCACAAAGTTCCCATATCCAATAAATTGGATCAATAACAAGCCCAATTATTGCACAAACAAGTAAAATTATTTTAACTTTTCTACTTTCAAGTTTTCTAAGGAAAAAACATGCAACTAAAATGCCTAAAATTCCAAACACAATAATCAAAATATGTGCCAAATTTAGCATTTTAAATTCGCCTTGTGGCATATATTCAAAAAATCCCGCCAACAATCTATTCATTTTAAACTCCTTTTATAGTAGTATACCAAAATGTTTTATAAAGACAAACTAATTGTCAAACAAAGTTCTCACTTTTTGGTCTTCTTGAATAAGCAGTGTCTTTAAAAGTGTGAAACGCTGAGTTATATATTTATTTTTGACCATTCGTCTAAGGTTTTCCTGCGTTCCAACAAGCACCACCATCTTTTTTGCACGAGTGACTGCTGTATAGATTAAATTTCGAGTAAGAATCATTGGTGGGCCTGAAATAATTGGTATCAACACAACATCAAACTCTGAGCCTTGACTTTTATGAATGGTTGTGGCATAAGCAAGTGACAATTGATTAATATCTGTTCTTGGATATTTGCAATGTCTGCCATCTTCAAAAACTACTGTTGTTTCGCTTGTTTGATAGTCTATATTTTCTATAAACCCAATATCTCCATTGAAAACTCCTTCCCCTTGTTCTTCAATAAAGCCATTAAGTTTGCTCCAAACGAGATTATAGTTATTAGACATCTGCATAACTTTGTCGCCAGTTCTAAAAATTGTCTCGCCAACTTGAATTTCTGTTTTGCCTATTGATGACGGATTTAATCTATCTTGCAGTGTGCGATTGAGATTATCAATTCCACAAACACCTGCCTTCATTGGTGCTAAAACTTGAATTTGTGTTGGGTCTAAGCCTGTAAATTTTGGAAGTCTTGTGCAAACCATATTAATAAGTGAATTTTTAATGGAATCAAGTTCGGTTTTTTCTTCAAAAAAGAAATCGGTTGAAGAATTATCTATAATCGGCATTTTACCTTCATTAATAAGGTGTGCGTTTGAAATTATTAAACTGTTATCTGCCTGTCTAAAAATCTTGGTAAGCATGCTGACCGAAACTTTCTCGCAAGCCAAAATGTCTGCTAAAACATTTCCTGCACCAACTGATGGAAGTTGGTCTTTATCGCCAACCAATATAAGCTTACAATCCCTTGGAAGTGCTTTGCATAAACTTGCCATAAGTCCAACATCGACCATTGAAACTTCATCAACAATGACACAATCAATTTCAAAAGGATTTTTTTCATTATGCACAAATTGACCAACCCCACCTTCGCCAACTTCCAACGCTCTATGAATTGTTTTGGCTTCATGTCCTGTCGAATCACTCATTCTTTTTGACGCTCTACCTGTTGGTGCTAACAGCATAAAATCTTTTTTATGTTGACTTAAAATTTCAATAATACACTTAATAATAGTGGTTTTTCCTGTTCCTGGGCCGCCTGTTATGACCGAAACCCCATTATTGATTGAATTTCTTATTGCATTTTTTTGCTCTTCATGAAAAACAATCCTTTCTTTTTCTTCAAAGTGTTTGATTTCATCATCAACATCTAATTTTTCTTGAACTGCACCTAAATTTAACAAACTCAACTTTTTAGCAACAGTGCTTTCATAAAAATAATATTTTGTAAGCATAACAACTTCATAATTTTCATGCCAAAATGTCATACAAGTTTTATCTAAGGTTAAACTGTCTATGGCTTTGGTATATAATTCACTATACTCATTTCCGTCAAGCTCCAAAAGACTTTCCGCCATATTAAGAAGCATGGCTTTTGGCAAAAATGTATGACCACTACGCTCTGTTTGTGTCGACATAGTATGAAGTAAACCTGCCCTTACTCTAAATTCACTGTCGGCAGGAATGCAAATATTTTTTGCAATGCGATCTGCTGTTGTAAAACCAATCCCTTCAACATCTTCAACAAGACGATAAGGATTATTCTTAACAACATCGACTGTTCTATCGCCAAATATTTCATAAATTTTAAGTGCCATATTAGTTGAAATGTTATACTTTTGCAAAAACATAACCGAATTTTGCATTTTTTTAAGTTCTTTAAACTTCTCGCCTATTTCAAGTGCTTTTTTATTGCTTATCCCTTTAATTTCCGCCAAACTTGAAGGAGCCATTTCAATAATATCAAAAGTGTCTTTCCCAAAATGATCAACAATTTTTTGAGCAATTGCAGGGCCTATTCCTTTTATAAGACCAGACGACAAATACTTCTCTATTCCAGCAAGAGAAGTTGGCATAATCACTTCATAACTTTTAAAGGCAAATTGATAGCCATATTTATTATTATTGACATATTCGCCTTCTAAAGATAGATTTTCACCGATATTGGCTTGCAAAAGTTTGCCAACAGCAGTGACTGGCGTGTTTTTAAAATCAATAATCATAACAGTATAGCCATTCTGTTCATTGCGAAAAATAATTTCTTCAATAGACCCTTGTATAAGCATAGTTACATTTTAATACCTTTGAAGTTAAAAAATCAAGTAAAAACGCTTGCAAAAGAAAAAAAAATTATATATACTAATGTTGTTATGAAAACCGTAGGACAATTCTTGGAGCTGGAAGCTTTAAGCGAAAATCTACTAAAGAGCAAATCTAATTCAGGCTTACTTAGGCTGAAAGTTTTGTATATGGCAGAACTTTATGAAAATCTTTCTGTCAGCATGATTATTGAAAAACTTGGAATTAAAAAATCTAACTTTGCTCTTATGACAACCGCTCTTGTTAAAGAAGGCGTTATCCAACTTAAAGCAACTGAAATCGACAGGCGATGTCGTGGTATTTGTTTGACACAAAAAGGCAAAGATGAACTTGTGGCTTACAAAACTTTAATTCAAGAAAAACTTGGTGCAACCTCTCTCGAAGTTGAACATGCATTAAAAGTTTTGATTGACTTTTTAAATAAAATCGTTTAGCCATAAAAAGTGGCTATTTTTATTAAAAAAACATAAAAATAATTAAAAGAAGGTTAAATTATGCTTAAAATATATAATTCATTAACACGACAAAAGGAAGAGTTTAAACCAATCAATGGAAACAAGGTCAATATGTACGCCTGTGGAATAACCGTTTCTGGAAATGCACATATTGGGCACCTTTATCAAGCTATGATTTATGACATTATAAGAAAGGTATTAAAAAAGAATGGATATGACGTAACTTATGCCAGAAACTACACTGATATTGACGACAAAATTATTGCTGCTTCAAACAAACTTGGAATTGACAGCAAAAGTTATGCCCAAAACATGATCAAAAAAATTGATGAAGAAATGAAATATTTTCAAATTGACGAGCCAGACCTTTGGCTTAAAGCAACAGAAAATGTTGACAATATCATAAACTTTATCAAAAAACTTATTGAAAAAGGCTTCGCCTACCCTACAAAAAATGGTGACGTTTATTACAGCGTTGAAAAATTTCCAAAATATGGTTGTCTTTCAAACAGAAATCTTGAAGACGCCATGAATGGTGTAAGAATTGAAAATGATGAAGAAAAGCGAAGTCCTCTTGATTTTGCTTTATGGAAAAGTGCAAAACCAGGAGAGCCTCATTGGCCTTCACCTTGGGGAGAAGGAAGGCCAGGTTGGCACATTGAATGCTCTTGCATGAACTACAACGCGTTTGGAGATCAAATTGATATTCACGGCGGCGGACGAGATTTAATATTCCCTCACCACGAAAATGAAATAGCACAATCTGAAGCACTAACAGGAAAGCAGTTTGCAAAATATTGGACACACAATGGACTTATTAAAGTTAATGGTCAAAAAATGAGCAAAAGTTTAGGCAATTCGATAATTTTGGAAGATTTACGAAAAGAATATCTTCCTGAAGTTGTCAAATTTGCATTATTGCAAAACAGCTATCGAAGTGATATAAACATCACAGACAATCTTTTCCCTCAAGCAGAAGAACATATTTACAATTTCTATAAAGTTTTAAATGAAGTTGAAAAGAATTTTGAAATTACAACCGCTTGTGAAGGAAAATATGAAAAACAAGTTGATGAAGTTTTAAATGATGACTTCAACACAGCAAAAGCACTTTCTTTCCTTTTTGAAATCTTTAAAAACATGGCAAACAAAATTAAAGCCAAAGATTCAAGTGTTATGGCAGATTATAATGGTGTCAAAAAGGCATACAAAATTTTAGGACTGTTTATAAATAATTCTGAGGAAGTTCTTAAAGCAATTGAAAGCAAAAAACAAAATTCAATCCCAGCCGAAATTAAGGAATTGGCAGAAAATCGTTGGCAGGCAAAATTAAATAAAGATTGGGCTAAAGCCGATGAATATCGTAACGCCTTAACTCAAAAAGGTTACACTATTAAAGACAGCAAAGATGGCTATGAAATCGTAAAAAATTAATTTTATGAAAGAAAAAACAAAAGAAAAAGTCAAAAAAGACAACAAATTAAAAAAATTCTTTTTAAAATCTGGCAATCTAAGCCTTGATTTACTTTTTCCACAAGATATGAAATGTATCTTTTGTGGCAGAGATATTCAGGATTTTGAAGACAAGCCCTATTGCAAAGATTGTGAAAAGAAAGGTGTTTTAAACAATGGTCATCGTTGTCGCATTTGTGATATGCCTATCTCGGACAGTCGCGAAGTATGTGAATATTGCAGTGGCAATCGAGAAACATCACACTATAAAAATAAATTCGATAAAGCTTTCTGCCCATTTTTGTATAATGACACCACCAAAGGTGCAGTCGTGCGTTTTAAAGATGACAACGCCAAATATTTGACAAAAACCTTTGCAAAATATATTTTACAACGAATAAGTGAAGAGAATATTTCAATAGATGTTATCATTCCTGTTCCGTCACACCCTAAAACGATAAGACGAAGAGGCTACAATCAAGCCGAACTCCTTGCCAATGAAATTGGCAAAAATTTAAACGTTCCTGTTAACACAACAAGTATTTTAAAAACTGTATATTCCAAACAACAGAAAAAATTATCTTTCCAAGAAAGACGAAAAAACATTCGCAAAAGCCTGTCTTTTCAAAACTTAGGCGAATTTAAAGATAAAAATGTTTTAATTGTAGATGACGTGTTGACTACCTGTGCAACAATGAACGCCATTGCCGAAAAACTTAAACCCAAAACCAACAATATCTATGTTGCAACCATAGCAAGAAGAGATATCAAAGATAGCAAACCACGCAAAGTCAATATATTAAAAAAAATTTTTCAAAAAGTTGTTTTCAAAAAAAATATTGACTTCTAGTTATTTATGATATATACTTTATTAAAAGGAGTAAATTATGTCAGTAAGAGTAGGATTGGGACTGATTGAAACAAGTAAAAGTTTAGAAGAAAAAAGAAAAAAGTTAAATAAAATTGATTACGAAAGAATGCATCCAATAAAAATGGATTTATTAAAACCTTAAAATGTTTTGGTTATACACTTATGATTGCAGGAGGAATTTTATTATTTTCTGGTATTATTAAAGGGATTGTAGATGATAAAAACAAGGTGCCTGAAGAAGAGCAATTTAAAAGTTGCTTAATAATGACAAGCAGTGCTGGAGCAAGCATAGTTGGTGGAGGAACTTTAGCGGGCGGTTTTGCGTTGGTTGAAAATTGTTTTAGAAAAGACCTAGAAATTATCTTAAACAAAAATAAAGACGAAGAAGAAAAAAAATAAAAAATTTAGTTTCTTTTTAATAATATTTTAAAAAACTCTTGACAATTTATATAAAAATAAGTAAAATAAGTCATGTGTCATTAAAAAAAGACATATGACTTTTAAATATGGCCTCCTGGTCAATCGGTTAAGACATCGCCCTTTCACGGCGGAATGAGGGGTTCGACTCCCCTGGAGGCTACCAAAAAACACGCATTAGCGTGTTTTTTAGACTCCTAAATTGTGACAACAATTCGAGCAAGGCGAGTGGGAGTCGAACGGGCGGAAGAACAAAGGCAATAGTATTGCGTTTGCCCGCCCCGGCATGATAGCGTTTTGCTTACAAAGCCCTTCCTATAAAGCGGAGTGACTCCCCTGGAGGCTACCAAAAAACACCACATAAGTGGCGTTTTTTAATATTCTTTTCTTCCTAACATATAATCCAAGGAGACTTCAAAAAAATCTGCAAGTTTAACAAAGTTTTCAAGCGATGGCAAGGAAATTTCTAATTCATATGCTTGATATGACTGATAAGAAACTCCAATTTCTGCTGCAACTTGACTTTGTGTTAACTCTTGCGAATTTCTCAATTCTTTAATAATTTTTGGAAAATCATATAATATGCTTTTATTTTTCTTCTGTTCTTTTGAATAAATCATTTGGTTTACACTCCAAAATTTCACACATTAAATCTAAATTTTCAAATTTTATCGATTGAGTCTGATTTTTAACCATTTTATCAAAGTTCTGGTAACTCATGTTCATTTGATTCCATAACCAATACTTTGACTTTCCTTTCTCTTTTAAAATTTCTAAAACGCGTAATTTAATCATAACACACCATCATGTTTGACAATATTGCTTATTACATTTCAAACTATAGACAATTTAATTATACAATATATACGTTATTATTGCAACAAAATTAAATTATTTAAATATAAAATTTGAAAACTACTTACTTTTCTTTTAAAGTTTTATTGGCAATATTAATTTTAAGTTGTGTTTTTAAGACATCACTTCGTTTAATAGAAAATTTTGAAAATATTAAAATTGATAGTGCTAACGCTATTGAACAGCCACAAAATACTATTGTTCCTAAACCCTTTTGAACTGACATTGCTTGAACAGGCTGTGTGGAATCAAATTTAATAAAGTCTAAGAGAAGTCCAATTATTAAAAGACTAACAGAGTTTGCAAGGTTATATGTGAAAGAATAATAACCTGAATATGAACCTGCATTGTTTTGTCCAGTCTCATACATTTCCATAGTTACAGCATCGGCATACATAGACATAGGCAGACTATACATTGCACCCAGACCTAACCCACACACGCTTAAGCAAATTAAAACTAGCCAGAACATTATATTCGTAGTAGTGAATTCTCTAAAGAGAAAGGTTAAAAGCGTTAAACTAATTCCAAAAAGAATAAAAGATAAGGCAATAATAAGCGCCTTTTTCTTATCAAATTTTTTAGCCATATTCACCCAAATAGGCTGAGAAATGATTGCTCCGCCAAAAATGGCAATAAGCATAATTGAAATTTGAGAACTTGAAAAGTGATAACAATAGGTAAACAAGTGCATGCCAACACTCATTAAGAAAGCGGAAGCCACAGTTGCCATAGCATAACCTAAAATAACTGAGCGGAAATTTTTCTTTTTTATAACATTAAAATAACCGCACATTAACTTTTGCATGCTAAACTTTTCCTTTTGTCCAACAAAAGAGAAATTAGGACTTTTTCGTGCAAACCTGAGCGACCCAAAGACAGCAATAAGTCCACAAAAAACAACTAGCATAGAATTAACATAAGCCATATTCAAATATCCGCGTTGAGAAAAATCTGTTTGAACACCTATTGAAATTGACGGCATGAAAAAGTAAAGCATAACACTTGGCAAAATCATGCCAATAATATTGAATACGGTTTTAAAACCTTGAATTTTGGATTGTTCGTTATAATCTGGTGCAATATCTATTGCAAGAGCCGAAAATGGAGTGCTATAAAAAGTGCAAGCCGTTTCTATTGCAAGCATAAAGAATAAAAGCCAAAAAAACTTACCCCAGATATCAAATGAATTAGGCATTGACCAAAGAAGAATATTCAAAAAAGCAACAGTTATACAACCAAACGTCATATAACCATGACGCCTGCCAAAAGTTTTGTTGTGCGTGTTGTCACTTAAATAACCAACAAGCGGGTCACTAACCCCATCCCAAAGTGACGAAATGGCAACCGCAACACCAACCATAGTTCCAGGGATGCCCATAACCGAAGTGCCAAAAAACATGATAAAATTACCCAATGTTTGCGTCATTGAGTTGTAACCAAGTCCACCAAAACCATAACAAAGTTTGGTAAAAAAAGGAAGTCTTTTCTTCACTTAAACAAGATATGCTTTGTCCAAAGCTGTTATACCTTGCTTACATAACAAAAAAACAGCCAATGGCTGTTTTTTGTGCATTACCCACTTTCTTGGATTTCTTATCAGTTAATTAAAGTAAAATTGTTATCAACAAAATATTGAATTATCTCGCTTCCTCTATCCTGCCAAATTCCAATTGCATAAAGTGCGTTTTGAATTGGCAAGCCATCGTTAAAACTTCCTGCAAGCGTAAATTCATTAAAGTCGCCTGCATAATAGAATTTATTGTTATTAACTTTAAAATATGATGATGTAAATGAGTAAGTTAAATCTGCTTGACCAGTAAATCCACATATTTTTTGAATATTTAAATTTGAAGAGCCATTAAAACTGCAGTTTGTGATTGTAACAGTTCCAGGGTAATTATTAAATGAACCTATTATTGCTCCTGTATAAGATATATTTTCTCCTTTTAACATGCCGTAACCTGCACAGTCTTCAATACGTGAAGCCATTGACAAGCAACCTGCAATTGACCCTAATAAATTTTTACCTATAATAGTTCCATTTGAAATACATCTTAAAATGGTTTGGTTTTGTTGAGCATATCCGACAATTCCACCTGCATGACCTGTATCGCCTATGGATTCAATATTGCCATAATTTTGACAATCCCTAATTGAACCTGCTGTAACACTTCCAACAATGCCTCCTGCACTTGTTGAAGCTTTAACTCTACCTACAAAAATACAATTTTCTATTCCACCATAAATATATCCAGCTATACCGCCAGCTGCACCACTAGTTGCTTCAACAACTGCATTGCTCCAACAATTTTTTATTGTTGTATTAATGTAGTTAGCACCTAGAACACTTCCAACATTAGATATGCCTTGAAATATTGAATCTTTAATCTTTATATTTTGTAAAGTTGAGTTATTTGTAAACCCAAACAATCCAACATTACTATCACGTGAGGCTTTTAAACCTGAAATAATGTAATTATCTCCATCATAAACCCCACTAAACATGATATGATTTGAATAATCAAAGATTTTCCCAATTGGCAACCATGGGTAAGCACTCATATTTAAATCTGCCGTTTGAAGAAAATATTGTCCTGAATAAGTTGTTCCATTATTGACATTTTTAGACAGAAGTGCCAAATGCTGTGGACTAGAGATTATATATGGATTATCTACATCTCCGTTTCCACCACCAAACGATGTTACTGTTACATAGTCCACCCATGTTTTTTCAACCCA
>CAMUGK010000030.1 GCA_947088415.1 uncultured Bacillota bacterium
ACCCAAGTGGAGAAAGAAAAAGTGGAGTGCGAAAGGCTTGCCCGCATCCACTTTTTCCCACTTGGGTTTGTGTTGAGTTTGTTGGCGTGTGCTTGTCGATCGGCGAACGAAGTGAGCCGACTTGTATCAAGACAAGCACACGCCTCAGTGCCATTTTGGAAAAATAAGAATTCTAATAAGTCGAAATTATGTAATATGTTGTTGATAATTTCCTTATTTACTATTGATTTATTTTTGTTTTTATGTTATAATAAAATTATGAAAACATTTGAAGAACTTAAAAAAGATGGAATCTTAAAAAATCACAACATTCCAATTTATCAAAAAGTGCAAGAACTTTTTGAAAGTGGAGAAAAACGCGTCGGCGTTGTGCAAGCTACAGGAACAGGTAAATCTTACCTTTCAATGCAATGGCTTTTTGACACTGTTTTGTCGCAACCCGGAAAACATGCCATTGTTTTAGATCCTCTCAAAGGAATTGTTAAACAATTTAAAGAGTTAAGCGAAAAATTGTGCAGAGAGAAAGGGATATCTCCATATGATATTCCAATCACTTTTGCACGATATGATCAACTTAAAACTTTGACTGATGAAGAAATTAAGTTGCTTGATTACGATTATATTGTAATTGATGAATTCCACGGTCTCGGTGCAGAAGGCAGGGGAACAGTGACTCAAAAGTTGCTAAAAGCAAATCCTGATGCAAAAATTTTGGGAGTAACAGCCACACCAATACGATATCTTGACAAAAACAGAGATATGGGTGATGAAATTTTTGGCGACAATATTGTTCGTGGGGTAAATATAAGCGAGGCGATTGAACAAGAAATTTTGCCAAGTCCAAAGTATTATTCAGCAGTTTATTCATATGCTGAAATTATAGATTTTCTTGAAAATAAGACTGAAAAGATTAAGGATAAAGCTCAAAAAGAACTTATTGAAAAAGATCTTGCAAAAGCAAAACGAAAAGCTGAAATGGCAGAAGGTCTTGATGAAGTTTTTGCAAGAAGAATTCAAAACAAAAATGGAAAGTTTATTGCTTTTTGTTCTGACACTGCAAAAATGGAATCGCTGGAAGAAGAAATCCATAATGGTTTATTGGCAGGAGTAAACAAAAAAGTAAAAGTTTACAAAATATCATATAAAGATAAGAGTGACAACTCAAATAAGATTATTAAACAGTTTGAAGAAGATAAAGATGAAGATTGTTTAAAAATTATGCTTGCAGTTGATATGTTTAATGAAGGCATACATATAAAAGATGTTGATGGATGTTTTTTGTTCCGTCCAACAATTTCACCAAGAATTTATTTGCAACAAATTGGGCGTGTTTTAAATGTTAGAGATGATCCTAATTTTCAGCCAGTAATTTTTGACATTGTAAACAATGCTCATTGTTTAGATAAAATTAAAGAAATTTTTGACGCTGATGAAAAAGAGAAGAAATTAAATACATATGGTGGGAAAGGCAATCCAAATGGTCAATCCGATGAAATGAAAAAAAATGATCCTAATGGTTCTGTTTTTAAAATAGAGGAAGCCAATTTTGACCTTAATGAGTATTTAAGAGATATTGAAGAAAAAATAAACAGTCAAGTAATCGGCAAGGAACAATGGCTTGCAGCGGCAGAAAGATATGTAAAAGAATTTGGAAATTTGGATGTCCCAGCAACATATATAGAGGAAAAAACGGAATTAAGATTCGGATTATGGATATATCGACAAAAAAAGCAATTTCGAGAAGACCCAAAGTCTCTTGACAAAAAAGTTTTTGACACACTTTTATCGCTTGATAGCATGGTTTTTGATTATTCAATGGATTATAATTCTCAACAAAGAGACAAAAAAATAATTGAAGGCGTGAAAGCCTGGCCCAAAGATAAACAGATTCCTCAAGATGCAAATTCCCCTTTAGATGAAGCTTTCCCTTTAGGACAACACATATCCACAATAAAAAAATTCAAAAATGGCAAAAATTCTTCATATTCACAAGAACTGATTAATCAAATAAATGAAATTAATCCTTTTGTTTTAATGTCTCAGGAGGAATATCGTGATTATAAAATCATTGAGGGCGTAAAAGCTTGGCCGAAAAATAAACAAATTCCTACACAAGCTATGTCTCCTTTGGATAAAGACTTTTATTTAGGACAGCATATATCTTGCATAAGACAAAAAGCAAAGGGCAACACAAAATATAACTCATATTCACAGGAGTTAATTGACCAAATCAATGAAATCAACCCATTCGCCTTGATGGATCCAGCAGAATATCGCGATTGCAAAATAATTGAAGGCTTGAAGGCCTGGCCTAAGGATAAACAAATTCCTCAGAGAACAAGCTCCCCAGAAGATGAAGATTTTCCTTTGGGGCGACACATCGATTCTATAAAAAAGCAACTCAATGGTGACTCAAAAAATAAGAGATATTCACAAGAATTGATTGACCAAATCAATGAAATTAATCCTTTTGTTCTAATGTCTGCAGAAGAATATCGCGATTGCAAAATAATTGAGGGCGTGAAAGCATGGCCTAAAAATAAACAAATTCCTCAAAAAGCAATCTCTCCAGCTGATAAAGATTTTAATTTGGGACAGCACATATCTATCATAAAACAACAAGAAAGAGGCAAAATTAAAAATAGCCCATATTCACAAGAGTTGATTGATCAAATCAATGAAATTAATCCTTTTATTCTAATGCCTGCAGAAGAATATCGCGATTATAAAATAATAGAGGGGGTTACAGCTTGGCCTAAAAATAAAAAAATACCTTTTGATGCAAAATCACCTGTGGATGAAGATTTTAATCTAGGGACGCACATAACTGCCATAAGACAACAAGAAAGAGGCAATACAAAACATGGCTCATATTCACAAGAGTTGATTGACCAAATAAATGAAATCAACCCAGTAGTTCTAAAGCAATCACAAAAAGACGATGAAATAGAAGGGCAATAAGTCCCTTCTTTTTTGTTCCTTAAAATTATAAAAAGTAAGAAATATTGGCTTTCAAAGTCTCTTTTTGTATTTTAATTGCGTTCGATTTAGTCTTAAACCACTGTATCATAACAAAGAATAATTCTTTAAATATTCAAAACATTGTCTCTACTAAACCGCACACACTTATAATATAAAACTGCAAACGCTTAATTTGAATCGTGAAAAAGTGAAAAGTGGTTCGTTTTACATTATAAGCGTTCAACCATGTAAAATCCTAGGCTTTATGGTCTAGGTTTTTTATTTTAAAAAATTGTCAATAACTTTGTTATGACCTTTATTAAAAATCTTCTTTTATATATTTCGGCATTTATGCCTATGTATGTTTTAATTCTTATCAAACTGATTGTTGAAATTTTTAATGACAATCTTCATTTTAACGTGCTTAACACACTCAATTTGGGGACGCTTTTATCTTTAATAGTTTTAGGTGTTGTCGGCTTGGTTTGGAATATCTTGCTTGAAAAAGACAAGGCTAAAGAAATTGTAATTTTAGACAAACAAAACATAACTGACCAGCATTTTTTAGGTTATTTTTCACTTTTCGTATTTTTTGCAATTCCTTTAGACCTTGCAAATATGAGTAACTATTGCATTTATGTTGTGATTTTAATTTTAATTGGCATAGTTTACATTAACAATTCACTTTATTATATCAACCCACTACTTAACATTTTGGGTTACAATTTTTACAACATTAAGTACGTTGAAAAAGGTGGAAAAGAAGAGCGTTCTGCCAAGATTTTTTATCGCGGAGATTTAATTTTAGAAGACAAAACATATTGGGTTAAGCTTAAGAACACAAATTTTGCTTTTATTGAAAAACGACATCAAAACAATAAAATATAAGATTAATTCTTATCTTTTTTGTTTTTCTCTTTTGCCAATTTGTTGGTATTGATTGAATTGCCAAATACGACAAAGCGGTCATAAAGAAATTCTGTTACAAAATTGATTATCATAATAAATGGAGTAACTGCAAGTTCTGGCCAATCACATCTTGTTGTGAGAAGATGTGCACCGCAAAGAGAAAGTGGCGTAAAGACTAAATAATAAAAAACAACAAGCATCATGGCAACTGGCACATTTTCTGCCGATTTAAAGGTGTATTTACGATTAAAAGTAAAATTCCAAATAACAGATGCCACAAGGCCGATTAAGTATGCCAGCCAATAAAGAGTGTTGCCATTGTTGTTATTTAGCCCAACAAGTTCCAACAGATAGGTCAGCCCTAATTGAATTACACCTGCAGAAATAGAAAAAAGTGTAAATTTTACAATTTGCCATAAACTTTCTTTAGTTGAACTCTTTTTATTATCATCTTCTTTTGTTTCGACTTTAACTTTGTTTTCAATTTTGATTTGTTCTTCTTTTTCTTTCATGATTTTTACCTAAGCATAATAATAGCATAAATTTTGAAATAATCCAAAATAATCTACAAATTTTTCAAAATTTTTTTGATTTAATATTGACTTTTAAGTATACTCGTGATATCATATTCTCACCCCAAAATTAAAAGGATAAATTATGGAAAACAAAGAATGTTTTGCGCTTAAAAGCAATTTGGGCATATTAAAATTTCTAGTTTCAGAATCTGCTTATATAGCAAAACTGAAACCCTTTATTTCACAAAGCACAGTCAAACGAGTAAATAAAAATAAAGCATGTCAACTTGTTTGTGGAAACAAAAAGACGCCACTATTAAATCAAAAAGTTTGTGAACTTAATGGTTATTACTTAATATCTCCGACTGGTTCTTATTTAAGTTATTTCGTTGATGGCGACCTTGACCCCGTGTTTAGAAAAGAAATTGTTATTGATGAGCGTTCTCTTGCCGAAGCAATCGTTGCATCTCCTGCAAGTGTTAAAAAATATGTGCCTGCTTCAAAAATTTTAAGAATTAAAAGCGAGACAACTTATGCTTTATTCAATCAATCCTCAAACAATCCTAACATTGCTGCAAATCTTGATATTATTGATGAGTTTTTGACTAACAATGAAAATAGCACTACATTAAAACTGGCTGCAGAAAATTAATATTAAAACAACAAAAAGAATGGTTTTCGTCATTCTTTTTTTGTTTAAATACTTGCTTTTTTATATATAATTATATATAATATATTATATTAATATATATGGGGTGAAATATGGACGAAATTAAAAGTCTTGAAGAAGTTGGTGAAGTGATTGCTGACGCTGCAAATGTGACTGATGATGAAAAGGAAATTGGCAAATCTGTTAAGTATGATGCTGGCGATATTCAAGTCCTTGAAGGGTTAGAGCCTGTTAGAAAACGTCCGGGTATGTATATCGGCTCAACCGATGAGCATGGTCTTCATCATCTTGTAACCGAAGTTGTTGACAACTCTATTGACGAAGCACTTGCCGGCTATTGCAGTCAAATTGATGTAACAATCAATGCTGACGGCTCTTGTTCGGTTGCCGACAATGGTCGTGGAATTCCTACTGGAATTATCAAAAAAGAAGGCAAGAGTGCGGTTGAAGTAGTTCTCACAAAACTTCATGCTGGTGGAAAGTTTGGTGGCGAAGGATACAAAATATCTGGCGGACTTCACGGCGTTGGCGTAAGTTGCGTTAATGCACTTTCTGTCAAAATGTCTGCAGATGTCTATCAAAATGGACTTCATCATCATATTGAATTCTCTCGTGGTCGTGCAACAACTCCACTTGAAGTTATTGGCAAGACAGAAAAGCGTGGAACAACAATAACTTTCTTGCCTGACCCCGAAATTTTTGAAACTGTCATCTTCAATTTTGACACCATGAAAAATCGCTTTAGAGAGATTGCCTTTTTGAATAAAGGTCTTGTAATTACTTTAGAGGACAAGCGTCAAGGTCAAGAGCGAAAGGAAGTATTTGAATTTAAAGGTGGAATTGTTGAATTTGTAGATTATCTTAACAAAAACCGTGAAACACTTTTATCTTACCCTGTATATTTCAACAAGTTTAATCGTGACGCAACAGGAGAAATTGTCAATGAAGTTGAAGTTTGTTTTCAATTTAATGACGGCTACAGCGAAACAATAAATGCCTATGCCAACAACATTAACACCGAAGAAGGTGGAAGTCATCTTGACGGCTTTAAAAATGGGTTAACAAAAATCATTAATGACTACGCTGTTAAAAATAAAATTATTAAAGAAAATGAAAAACTTTCTGGAGAAGATTGTCGTGAAGGTATTACCGCTGTAATTTCAGTTAAACTTCGCAATCCTCAATTTGAAGGCCAAACAAAAACCAAACTTGGCAATAGCGAGATGAGAACAATTGTTTCAAAGGCTATGCAAGAAGAGTTTGGCGATTATCTTGACCAACACCCTGCTGAAGCCAAGAATTTAATATTAAAATCTATCAATGCACAGCGTGCAAGAGATGCCGCTAGAAATGCAAGAGAACTTACTAGAAGAAAAGGTATTTTGGAAAGCACAACACTGCCTGGAAAACTTGCTGACTGTTCTGAAAAGGATAGAAGATTCTGTGAAATCTATCTAGTCGAAGGCGATTCGGCTGGTGGTACTGCCAAATCTGGTCGTGACCGCCGTTTCCAAGCAATCTTGCCACTTCGTGGTAAAATTTTAAACGTTGAAAAGGCAAGACTTAATCGTATCTTGGAAAACAATGAAATTAAAGCCATGATTACCGCTTTCGGTTGTGGAATTGGTGATGAGTTTAATGAAGAGAAGCTTCGTTATGACAAAATTATCTGTATGTCCGATGCCGATGTTGACGGTGCACATATTAGAATACTGCTTTTAACATTCTTCTTCCGCTTTATGAGGCCTTTAATTGAAAAAGGTCATGTATATGCAGCAAAACCACCATTATATAAAGTTACAAAGAATAAAGAAGACTTTTATTTCTATTCTGACCAAGAATTAGAGGCTTGGTATGAAGTTAACGGCAGAAAAGGTTGTGCGCAACAGCGTTACAAAGGTCTTGGTGAAATGAACGCTGAGCAACTTTGGGAGACAACCATGAACCCAGAGCACAGAATTCTCATGCAGTTAACCATGGAAGACGCAATAGAGGCTGAAAAGATGTTTAACGACCTTATGGGCGAAGATGTTGAGTTGCGTCGTCAATTCATTGAAGAAAACGCAACACTTGTTGATGACCTAGATATATAGAAACCAGATGTTGCACGACTGTCTTACAAGCAAACAGCAAAACCAAGTTTTATTCGGTCAGTCTAAGAATCACAAAGTGATGTCATTCTGATGAGCCGAACGTAGTGAGCCCTGAGCATAGTCGAAGGGGCTAGCGAAGCGAAAGTCGAAGAATCTATCGTCCTTCTAATCAGTTTCATAGATTCTTCGCGTTGCTCAGAATGACATTAAATTTATTCAAAGGAAGAAAAATGAAAACTTCATACTACGCAAGATTAAAAAACATTGACACGTCAAAATTTACGCCAATTGCCATCTCTGGTGATGAAGGCAAACTTGTCGGTTTTGTTGGTCGTGCTGAACGAAAACTTTCCCCTTACACTTTCTTTAAAAAATGGAAAGATAAAGAAAATCAAATTCAAGAAGCCTTGGATGGCGGATTGATAAGCAGAGATGAATACGACAAATTAAAAAACGAAAATCAATGGGATTATGTTAATAAGTTTTATGACAAAGTTTTAAAACCTCTTGACCCGCAAAAAGTTTATGATGAACTTGGCGAAAATGCAGTTTTACTTTGCTTTGAAAAACCGACCGATTTCTGCCACCGCCACCTAGTAAGTGCTTGGCTGGAAATGAATTTAGGTGTTCAAATCGACGAACTTAATTTTGAAAATGACGCAGATGTGAAAGAAAACAAAGAGACTCTCAAACAACAACTTGCAATGTTTATGGAAGAGGAAGGAGAATGTCAATGAAAATAGTTACAATTTGTGGAAGCATGCGTTTTCAAAAAGAAATGATTGACATTTCTTATAAACTTGAAACAGAAAACAATTATTGCATAATTCAATGTGTTTATGACTTGCATTCTTTAAATAAAACTCAATTTGAACGACTTGCACTTTTACATGAGAAGAAAATAGATATTTCCGACGCAATCTATGTTGTTAATATCAATGGTTATATAGGCGAAAGTGTTAAACGCGAAATTGCATATGCAAAGGCACATGGTAAAGAAATAATTTATCATGAAAAGGTTAAATAAATATGGTTTTATATTTTTATTGCGATAGCAATAAAAAGTAAAAAATAGATTTCTTTTGCTTCTTTTCTTTGAGAGAAAAGAAGACAAAAACAAAACGGAGTGAATTATGGATAAAAATGAAAAGAAACCATTAAGCGAGATTTTTGAAAACTCAAAAATTGAAAAAATTGACACTGTGGACAACCTTAAAAGGTCGTTTATTTCCTATGCCATGGCGGTTAATATCTCTCGTGCCATTCCAGACGTTAGAGACGGACTTAAACCTGTTCATAGACGTATTCTTTTTGGTATGGGCGAAATGAATAACTTCTATGATAAACCAACCAAAAAATCGGCAAGAATTGTCGGTGAAGTTATGGGTAAATATCATCCACATGGCGATAGTTCGGTTTATGACGCACTTGTTCGACTTGCTCAAGACTTTTCAATCCGTTATCCACTGGTAGACGGTCAAGGTAACTTTGGTTCTGTCGACGGCGACCCACCTGCTGCTTCACGTTATACCGAAGCAAGACTTTCAAAAATTGCAGGACTTATGCTTGAAGATATTGACAAAAATACAGTTGATTTTTCTCCAAACTTTGACAATACTTTGGAAGAGCCTACTATCTTGCCTGCAAAGTTCCCTAACCTTTTAGTAAATGGTGCTGACGGAATTGCTGTTGGTATGGCAACAAATATTCCACCACACAACCTTACAGAAGTTTTAAATGGACTAGAAGCACTTATTGACAATCCAGAAATTGACATTGATGAACTTATCAAATATATTCCTGCACCTGACTACCCTACTGGCGGTATCATAATGGGCAGAACTGCTGTTAAACACGCTTACAAAACAGGTCGTGGCGGAATTGTCGTTCGTGGTCGTGCCGAAATTGAGGAAACCTCTTCTGGCAGACAAAGAATTATTATTACCGAACTTCCTTACCAAGTGAACAAAGAACAATTTATCTTGCAAATGGTCGACCTTGTGAAAAACAAGCGTGTGGAAGGCATTGCTGACATCAAGGAAGAGTCTGACCGTGACGGAATGCGTGTTGTTGTTGACATTAAAAAGGATGCCAATGCACAAGTGGTTTTGAATGCATTATATAAACATACTCAACTTCAAAAAGGCTCTGGAATTATTTTCCTTGCAATCGTAGATAAAACTCCTAAGATTTGTAACCTTAAAGAAATGCTTTACTACTATCTTGAACATCAAAAGGAAGTTTTACGTCGTAAGACTGAATTTGACCTTGCAAAAGCACAAGAGCGTGAACATATTGTTAAAGGTCTTGTTATTGCTCTTGCAAATATTGATGAGGTAATACGTGTTATTAAATCTGCCGAAGATAAAGCAGACGCAAGTATTAAACTTTGCGAAAACTTCCAACTTGATGAAATTCAAGCAAATGCAATATTGGAAATGAAGTTGTCTAAACTTGCAAAGTTGGAAGTAGAAAAATTAAACCAAGAATTACGCGAACTTGACGCGTTAATTGCAGATCTCTCTGATATTTTGGAAAAGCCTGAAAGAATTTTACAAATACTTAAAGACGGCTTTGAAGAAATTAAGAAAAACTTTGGCGACGCAAGAAAGACTGAGATTTCCCTTGACGCTGGTGGAATAGATATTGCCGACCTTATTGAAAAGGAAGACGTTGTTGTTTCAATGACACATCAAGGTTATATCAAGCGTATGTCTACAAGCGAGTATAAGGCACAACATCGTGGCGGAGTTGGGATTACTGCACACAAGACAAAGGAAGAAGACTTTGTTGAACAGATGTTTATTACAAACACTCATGACGACTTACTATTCTTTACAACCTTTGGCAAAGTATACAGCATTAAAGCCTATGAAGTTCCAGAAGCACAACGCACTGCCAAAGGTAGAGCAATTGTCAACCTTCTTCAACTTTCGGCAGACGAAAAGGTTACAACAATCATTCCAGTTGGAGAACATGTTTGTGGCAACTTGGTTATGGCGACTAAATATGGTCTTATTAAAAAGACTAAATTTACTGAATTTGCTTCC
>CAMUGK010000031.1 GCA_947088415.1 uncultured Bacillota bacterium
AAGAAGAACTTGAAGATTTTACTAATGAGGCAAGCCTTCAGTCAAGTCTTCAAGAACGCAATGCTGATAAAGCAGAACGTGATGTTGATGACCTATGGAAAGCATACCTAATGAAAGATAAAATAGGCGAAGTTTTTGAAGGCGTTATCACTTCGGTTACTAATTATGGGCTTTTTATAGAACTAGAAAATTCTGTTGAAGGACTTCTTAGAATAGAAGATTTACCACAAGATAGTTATCTGTTTTTTGAAAAACAACTTAAACTTAAAGGCTCAAAATATAGTTTTACAATAGGTGATAAAATAAAAATAATTGTTCAAAATGCCAATATTTTTACAAGAAAAGTCGATTTTGGCTATAAAAACCCATAATTTTTTGAAATTTTTGCAATTTTTTTTTAAAAAGGGTATTGAAAAAGTAGAAAATTGGTGTTATAATAGGAGGCGAGATGAAGATAATAACTAATAACAAAAAAGCTTATCATGATTTCTTCGTTTCAGACCTTGTTGAAGCTGGCATTGTTCTTGAGGGCAGTGAAGTTAAATCAATTAGGAGTGGTGGAATAAATATTAATGATGCTTTCATTGTTATTAAAAACCGAGAAGCAATATTAAAAAATTGTTACATCAAAACCTATGATTCGACTTCGGCGTTCGCACCAGACACCAGAAGAAACAGGAAATTGCTTTTGCATAAGGAAGAGCTTGGCAAACTTGAACGCAAAACTCTTGAAAAAGGATTTTCATTAATTCCTACAAAAGTCTATTTAACAAATGGACTTGTCAAGATTGAAATTGGGCTTGCCAAAGGTAAAAAACTTTATGACAAAAGAGAATCTCTCAAAGATAAGGCTGTCAAAAGAGAGATTGAACGAGCCATCAAATCCAACTAACCCTTCTTTTCGTGGGGGTGTTATTGGTTTCGACGGGGAGAATAATTTCAAGCGTAAAGCGCGTGGTGAAATCGGGGCACCTAAAAAACTGATGTTAAAAATAAACGCAGACAGAAATGTTGCACCTATGGCAATGGCTGCTTAATTTAAAGTAGTTTGTCATAGTGGTTGAAAAATTTCAACCTGCTCGGTGCGGAGGTCGCTTGACCGCAACTCGGGTATCATCAAAAGCGAAATTCTAAATAGAAGTGCCATAATATATTTAGAAAACTATAATGGCTAGTTAAAAGACCTTTGTTTATGGAGTCACTTTTAATGAAATTAAAACATAAACTAAACGCGTAGAAAAACTTGTTTTGTCTTTTCGGACGCGGGTTCAAATCCCGCCATCTCCACCAGATATGGCAAAATGGTAAGTTTAAAAGCCTAAAAAACAAATTTAAGGAGTGAAATTTATGGAATCTGTAATCTTAAAAGTCGTTCTTGTTCTTGGAATTGTTATCGCTGGAGGTTTCCTTTTATTCTTCATGGCAGACATTTTAATGGCAATTTTTAATGGCAAGAAAGACGAAAAAATCATTGAAGAAAATGAAAAGAAAGAAGTTGCTAAGGTTGAAAAAAATCTTGAAGACGCTGGCGTAAGCAAAGAAGAAGCTACAGCTCTTTTGAATGGTGCTGTTGTTGAAGAATATGACGTTAACGCCGAAGAAGAAAAACCAGCCGAAGAAGTTGAAGAAACTCAAGACGAAGAAGCTCAAGAAGAAGATGAAGAAGAGTCTGACGAAGATGAAGAAAGCGAAGATGACCGTGATGCTTATATTGAAGCAAGAAGAAAAGCACTTATGGAACGTCTTGCAAGAATGAATGATGATGACGAAGACGAAGAAGAAGCTTCTGACGAAGATGAAGAAGTAGAAGATGAAGAAGAGTCTGATGACGAAGAAACTGAAGAAACCGAAGAAACTCAAGAAGATGTAGTTGATCTTGATGAAGAAAGTGAAGAGTTAGAAGATAATGACACTGCAAACCAAGAACTTGAAGATGCAAGAAGAGCACTTGAAGAAGAAAGAGCAAAAACAGAGGCTTTAAAAGCTGAACTTGCTGACGCAAGAAGAAGTGTTGTTGTTCCAACTGGCGAACCTGTTTATCTTTCAGAAGAAGAATATGAGGCAAAACTTGCTGTTCTAAATGAAAGACTTAAACTTAATGAAAAAGAACTTCGTGCTTGCAAAAAAGAATATCTTCCACTTCGTAGAGTTAAGAAAACTCTTGAAAATGATGAAAAGAAACTTCGTCGTAAAGAAGCACTTGTTGCAAAACAAAAAGTTGTTCTCTATGGCGTAAACAACTATGCTGATATTGATGAAGAAAAAGCAAAGAAACTTGCAGAAGACCTTGACCTTCTTGACGGTCTTAAACTTTCAGTTGAACATTGCCAAGAAGTAATGAACAAAAACCAAGAAAGATATCCACTTCTTGAAAGAATTTTCAATGTTCTTAATGAACAAAATGAAGGACTTAAAGAAGATATTGCAAGAGCTGAAAAAGAACTCAGCGAAGTTAGAGCAAAGAAAGGCAACTAAAAAATTACAGAAAATTTCATTTAAAAATATAAAAAACGGACTGAAAAGTCCGTTTTTTAATTATTTTTCTTTAAAGAAAAGTAAACAAAAGAATGGCATTATATTACATTATTTTTTAAATTTAAAAAATAATAAAATTTATTTGCTTGACAAAATAAAATTTTTTGTCTATAATAAAATCATAAATCAAAATGGTGGAACAAACCTAGTAGAATATTTTGATGCATTCAGAGAAAGGGTGGTTTGGTGAAAACCCTATGCTAAAAATGTTTGAATTACACTTGTTTCAAGTTTTGCGTGTTGTCTACGAATAGACATAATAAGGATTTGTGTTCAAATTCCAATTTTCTAACATCCGCAACAACCGAAAATATTGTTTTCGGTTTTGCACCTTAATGGAGGGAGATTGGGAGGGAAACCATGAGGATAGCGAGTCAGATTGCGGAGCAATCGTGTTCGCGTTATAAATTAAATTTTGACTTGGAACAATTCAAAATTTTATTTACCGAATGGTGCCTCCACAAATTGAATTTAGGTGGTACCACGAACAGCATGCTTCGTCCTAATAATAGGATTTTGGCATGCTTTTTTTAAAAGGAGAAGAAAATGAATAAAATAGATAGAAGTAGATTGTTTGAAACTTTGAAAGAAAGGGGGTATGTATATCAATCAACTAATGAAGATAATGTAAGAAAAATAGTAAATGGAAATCCGACTACTGTTTATGTTGGCATTGACCCAACTGCTGATAGTTTGCATATCGGTCACTTTTTCTCACTCATGATGCTTAAATATTTTCAAGATGCAGGGCATAAATGTATTGTTTTAATAGGTGGTGCAACTGCCATGGTTGGCGACCCATCTGGACGAACAGATATGCGTCAAATGATGACTAAAGAAAAGGTGCAAAATAATCTTAATGAAGTTAAAACGTTAGTAGAACGTTTTGTCGACACTAAAGGCGAAAATCCTGCAATCATTGTTAATAATGCCGATTGGTTTAGCGGTTATGATTATGTGGATTTTATGCGAGATATTGGCAAACATTTTAATGTTAACGAAATGCTTACAAATGATGCTTATTCTCGTCGTTTGGCAGAAGGTGGGCTTACTTTCTTGGAAATGGGTTATATGCTTATGCAAGCATATGATTTTGTTTACCTTAACAAAAAATATGGTTGCAATCTTCAAATTGGTGGCTCTGATCAATGGGGTAATATGACCGCTGGGACTAAACTTTCAAGAAAAATTGCTTTTGACAAGGGCGAAACAAGCAATCTTGAAGCGTTAACTTGTCCATTACTCACAAATTCAGAAGGGCAAAAAATGGGTAAAACTGCAAAAGGTGCACTATGGGTTGCAAGAGAAAAAACCAGCGTTTTTGATTTTTATCAATATTTCTATAATGTTCAAGACAAAGATGTTTTGTCACTTTTAAAATTGTTTACACGTCTTCCACTTGATGAAATTGATGAACTTGTAAATACAGATATTATAAAAGCAAAAAAAGTTATGGCATTTGAAATTACAAAACTTATCCATGGCGAGTGTGAAGCAAATAAGGCTGTTGCAATGGCAGAAAGTTTGTTTTCAAATGGTGGAGATAATGCGCCTGAGTTTGTTATGTCAAAAAATGATTTTGCTAACGGAGTTAATATTTGCGACTTGTTAGTTACAACTAAACTTTGTTCATCAAAGAGTGACGCACGTCGCATGATTGAAGGCGGAGCGATCTCAATGAAAGGTGAAAAAGTAAGCGACTTTGCCTTGATTGTCACACTAAATGACTTTGAAAATAGTGGACTACTTTTGAAAAAAGGTAAGAAAAATTTTATTAAGGTTGTAATAAAATGACATGTTTTTATTAAATAAAAGCATATCATCCTGAGAGAAAGTGACCGCTATATTATTTTATAAAGTTGAAAATGATTTATAGGCACGAGAGTCGAAGGATATTTTCTTTTTAAATACAAGAAAAAGAGGATAAATTAATGGTAAATTTTTCAAAAACCAATGAAATAATTGAGAAAAAGTCTAAGTTTTATGGTTTTTTACTTGAAAATGCTTCGCAAGAAAGTATTGCTGAATGTTTGGAGCTTTTAAGAAAAGAGCATAAAAAAGCGACGCATATTTGTTATGCTTGTCGTCTTTCTAGTCCATTTTGTGAAAGAGCTGTTGATGATGGCGAGCCTTCAGGGACTGCGGGTAGACCTATTTTATCTGTTATGCAAAAGCGTGACAAGCAAAATTCTTGTATATTTATTGTTCGTTATTTCGGTGGAGTCAAACTTGGTGCTGGCGGGCTTGTTCGCATTTACACCAAAGTTGCAAGCGATTTATTGAAATAATGTTTATGTAACTTTTCTTTTAAAGAAAAATTACCAAAAGAAAAATAATTTGCGACACTTGACAAAATTTGTCTTCGCGTCGCAAATAAACTTTACTTTTTTAGTTTTTAAAAATATAAATTTAATTTTAACGCTTTGCAAAATTTGCGAATTTATTAATCGAAGAATTAGGTTGTTGCAAATTTAAAAAGTGTTAATAGTGAAAGTTTTTTGTTTTTTTTCAAAAAAGAAAGGCAAAACAAAAAAAGGAGTGTTATGCAGATAACAGAGATTGCAAAAATTGGAAAGGGTAAAAGATATCGATTGTTTGTTGATGAGAATTTTGAGGGTGTGTTCGAAGCCGAAATCTTGGCAAGATATAACCTTAAGACTGGACAAGAAATAGATGACAAATTTTTGAATTCACTAAAAATAGAGAATGGCGATTTTGCATGTTTTGATAGGGGTTTAACTCTTTTAGAACATGGCATGAAAACTCAAAAACAAGTCCAAGATTATTTAAAAACTAAAGGCTATCCTTTAAACTGTATTGAAAAAGCAGTCCAAAAACTCGGAGAATATGGCTATATCAATGATGAAAACTTTGCTAAAGAATATGTTAAACTTTATTGTCAAAAAGATGGCATAAAGAAAATAAAATTTGCATTAAAAAATAAAGGTGTTGAAGATGAGATAATCGAGAATTCCTTGCAAAATTATTTGACTGATGAAATACAAGAAAAGACTTGTTTAAATTTAGCTAAAAAGAAGGCAAAAAATATTCAACTTGACGGGAAAGGTAAACAAAAACTTTTTGCATATCTTGCAGGAAAAGGCTTTGATTTTGAAATTATAAGAAGAGCAGTCAATTTGCTTGAAAAAGAAAATATGGGGGATTAATTATGGTAGGAATAGACATTATCGAACTTGACAGAGTTGACACAAGCGATAGTTTTTTAAACAAAATTGCAGACAAAGAAGAAATTGATTACATTAAAAAGTCTTTTTGTAAGCAAGTGCAACATGAAAAAATTGCTTCACTCTTTTGTGTTAAAGAAGCGGTTATGAAAGCCCTTGGACTTGGCAAAAAAAGTGGAGTGACTTTTAAAGAAATTAAACTCTGCCATGAAGAAAACGGCAAACCATTTGTTCAACTTTTTGGAGTTGCGAAAGAAAAATTTGACCAAGATTTTCAAGATAAAAATATTGCAGTTTCAATCTCTCATTCTAAAACAATTGCTACGGCAATATGTTTTATTAATTAAAAGGTGGCATTGCCACCTTTTTTGATAGAATAAAAGTTGATAAATTTCACAAATTAACTTAAATGCTGGGGATTTAACGATAAAATTAAAGGGGAAATATGAAAAATTTTGACGAATATTGTTCTTTTGTAAGAAAAAGCACGAATTTTGTAAGTAGTGATAAAAACTCTTCAAAGTTTGGTATAATTGAAGAAACTTTAAATAGCGATAGGCATAATATGCTTATAGGAGATGTTTTTCATAGTTTACTTGGGGTTTATCAAAACCTTAGTGACCTTGAAAAAATCGACCTAATTGACTATTTAAGAATGGAAAGGAGTTATGGACGATCTTGTAAAAAGAGGTGAAATTTATTATGCTGATTTAAGCCCTGTTGTAGGAAGCGAACAAGGGGGTGTGCGTCCTGTGCTTATAATTCAAAACGATGTTGGAAATAAATATTCGCCAACAGTCATAGTATCAGCAATAACAAGCCAACTAACTAAAGCAAAACTTCCAACACATATTGAACTTCCATCTACACAATATAATCTACCCAAAGACTCAGTTGCTCTATTAGAACAAGTTCGCACATTAGATAAACGTCGACTTAAAGGCAAAATAACAGAACTAAGCCAAACAAAAATGAAAGAAGTTGACCGTGCAATACTTATCTCATTTGGAATTTAAGTGGCAAAAGCCACTTTTTTTGTTTAATCTAAATGATACAATTATTTAAAGACAAGCACACACCAAAATCCCAAATGTAAAAATTTTATATATTTTTAAATTTATTTGATACAAATGAGATATGTTTGTGATATACTAAATTTAGAGGTTATATATTATGCGACGACTTATTCAATGTGTTCAAAATGATAATAAAAATGTTAGCGTTCAAAAAACTATTAGAGATATCAAAAAAGCGGGCTTTGATGGTGTATTTTTGCAATGGTATGACAAAGATTTACCTTTCTCACAAGAAGAACAACTTAAACTTTGCAAGAAACTTGGCTTGACCATTGAGTTTTGTCATTTGGGATATAAAGGAATAAATAACATTTAGCTCTCAGGCGAAGAAGGCGAAAATCTAACAAATCAATATTTGAATGATTTAGATAATCTTTCAAAGTTTGGTGTAAAAATAGTTTGTATGCACTTAACAAGTAAAAGTGAGGCTCCTACTCCAAATAAAATTGGGCTTAAAAGAATTAAAAAGATTGTTGAATATGCCAAATCGAAAAATATAAAAGTTGCATTTGAAAATACAAAAATATATGGCTATCTTGAATATGTATTTGATAACCTTAACTATGATAATATGGGCGTTTGCTATGATAGTGGACATTGTCATTGCCATTTTAATGATAGATTTAGTTGGGGAAAATTCAAAAATAAAATTTTCGCTGTTCATCTTCACAATAATGACAAAACTGACGATTTACATCTATTGCCATTTGATAAGAAAGGCACTATAAATTGGGCGGAACTTATCACTCAGTTAAAAACAGCAAACTATCAAGGTCCAATAACTCTTGAAAGTTGTTATAGATACCACTATTTAGAGAAATCTTTGGAAGATTTTTATAAAGAAAGTTGCAAACAAGCAAAAGAAATAAGAAATTTGTTAGATAAGAGGTAAGAATGAAGAACATTATTTTAATTCACGGCATAGGCGGTTTACATAGAGAGTCATATTTTGAACATTTGAAACAATATTGCCAAAATTTAGGACTATATGTTTTTATGCCCTCTTTAGGAGGCTATAAAGACGGAATTACTTATCGAACTTGGAAACGAATTTTTGATACACAATTTAAATCAGTATTGAATAAAGACACTATTGTTTTAGCACAATCTATCGGAACGCAATTTATCGTTAAATATCTCTCTGAAACAAAACAAACTATCGGTTGCTATATCTCTTGTGCTGCTCCTTATAATGCGACAGTATTTAGAGATGAAATCAAAGAATCTGCTCAACGATTTATTGTTGCAGCAAAAACATTTATACCAAATGAAAAAGAATATCAAATTTTTAAAACTTTACCTTTTAAAAAATTCTCATTTTATTCTAACAATGATTGTTTCTTTGAACAAACAAATCTTGAAAAATATGTTAATTCAATAGGCGCGGTTGGGACTTTATTACCAAATAAAAGTCATTTCAGTGTCGATGGGGCACCATCAGAGTTAATTGAAGTTGAAGAATTTATCAAATCAATGATATAAAAAATTGAACCCCGCAAAATAACGAGGTTCAATTTAGTTTCCATTTGGTGCGGGCGGGGCGACGCGTAAGAAAAGTTGCCAGTGGCAACTTTTTAGCCAAAGCCAAGTTGAATTTGCAATTCAACTTCGGAGGGCGCTCGGTGCCCACCTAAAAAATACATTTTGAATTTTAAAAAAAAAGACTTTGTATATAACAAAGCGCTTTTTGACTATGGTGCGGGCGGTGGGGGTTGAACCCACACTCTGATTAGGAACACGCCCCTTAAACGTGCGCGTCTGCCATTCCGCCACGCCCGCAAAACCAAAAAAATATTAAGTTTCACAAACTTGTATTAAGGGATATTACAAGTAAGGTAGACAACTTGTCTACAATATTTAGCATACTTTGGTATTATATATCAAAAAATATATATTGTCAAGCAAAATTTAATAATAAATTTATATTTTTAACTCAATTTATTTAATTTTTTGTTTAAATATTTTTTAAAAGAAAATTATTTATGCTATACTTGAATTATGGCAATAATGTGGAATTTATGGCACGGTTGCAAAAAAGTTAGTGAAGGGTGCAAGTTTTGTTATGTTTATAGGCAGGATGCAATGTTTGATAAAAGCGGTCGTGATTTTTATATTACAAATAATTTTGATTTGCCAATCAAAAAAAATAAAAAGGGGGAGTTTAAAGTTTCAAGTGGCGAAGTAGTTTTTACCTGTCTTACCAGTGACTTCTTTTTAGATTTGGCGGATGATTATCGATTTAAAGCATGGGACATTATACGAAAGCGAAAAGATTTGAGTTTTGTTATTATAACAAAACGGATTGATAGATTTGATTATTGCAAGCCTGACGATTGGGGAGATGGTTGGGATAATGTCTATATTGGTTGCACAGTTGAAAATCAAAAGCGTGCTGAAATGCGTTTGCCGATTTTTTTGGAACTGCCTATCAAACATAAATTTATAATATGTGAGCCACTGCTTGAAAAATTAAATTTAAGAGATTTTTTGAATGATGGCATTGAAGAGATAATTGCAGGTGGCGAAAGTGGAGTTGATGTTCGTGTTTGTGATTATGATTGGATTGTTGATTTAAGAGAGCAATGTAAAGAGAAAAATATATCTTTTACTTTCAAACAAACTGGTGCATATTTTAGAAAAAATGGCAAGGTTTATAACATTAAAAGACCTTATCAACATTCACAAGCGGTTAAGGCAGGGTTGAATTTTGACGGAGCATGTTCAAGGATGGGAGATACTGGATTAGATAAAAAGGACTAGAAATATCTAGTCCTTTCAATTTTTAGTCATATATTTCTTGGTTTTCAAGTCGTTTAAATTCTTCGAGTTTTGTTTGTTTTGAACGCAAATCTAAAAGGTTTTTAATTAAAAGATGATTAATGTCAGTTGTTGCAGATTGGTTTGGATGTAAACATATCGGCGATTTTAATTTATCTTCTTCTTGCAATTTAAACATTGGATAAAAACTGCTTGCATTATTTTGAATATGTTGTTTTTTAATGGCAAATTTGCGATTTGTTGGTTTAAAAACTTTTTTTAAATGAAAACCGTCGCAAAGTTTAATTTTATTAAAGCGGGTTTTAAGCATGGGAATATATTTTTGATTAGCATGCTCTTTGTCAACATCTGGCATAGTTTTTGTCTTTTTGTAGCCTAAACAAGTGTAAAAATATAAATTTTTATCAAAATATAATTTTAAATTAGGATTATTATAATCTTTTTTAACAGCCTTGTAATAATCTTCTGGGTTTGCAAAATTTTCTTTTTTAGGTAAAGTGTCTTTTAAACGCGTTTTGTTAACCATTGACCTAAGATAAATTTTCTCTTTCTTTTTATCATAAGCAATATTTTCAACAGCTTGCATAAGCAT
>CAMUGK010000032.1 GCA_947088415.1 uncultured Bacillota bacterium
GATAAGGATTATAATTTATTAAAATGTAAACTTGCTCACTTTGAGATTTTGAAAAAACCGATTGAGTTTGGCTATGGCATTAGAATTTTAAAACAAGACTTATTTGAAATGTTAATCTCTTTTATTGTTTCGGCAAATAACAATATTAAACGTATTCAACTTATATTAGGCAGAATGCGTGAAAAACTTGGCGAAAAAATTTTAAATGGCTATGCTTTTCCAACATATCAAGCATTAAAAAGCGTTGACCAAGATTTTTTTGCTATGGTTGGGGCTGGCTATAGGGCAAGTTATCTCTTTAAAGTGCTAAGACAAGTCACTCCGCAAGAATTAGTTGATTGGCAGGAATTGTCAACACCAGAATTACGCAAAAAACTGTTGTCTCTTATGGGTGTTGGGCCAAAAGTTGCAGATTGCATACTTCTTTTTGGCTATGGCAGAGGCGATGTTTTTCCAGTTGACACTTGGATTTATCAAATGTATAACAAATATTATCCTAATCTTGAAAATCGCGAAAAAATACGAGAAAACCTAGTCAAAGAGTTTGGCGAACTTTCGGGATTTGCACAACAATATTTGTTTTATTATCAAAGATCTGGTAATTAGCCAGATTTTTTCTTGCAAATTTTTAAAAATTGGGTCTTTACAAGTGGAAGTTCTTGTGTTATAATACTTTTGAAAAGAATTTAAGGAGGGATTATGAAATCTCAATTACTTCTCTCAAGTGGCGTAATTGCAGGAATTGTTTTAGGTTCAATCGCACTTGTTATATTAGTTTTATTTTTCTGTTTAGTTCCATTAAAGGCATATTTTACAGCACTTTTTTCGGGAGCATATGTCAACAGTTTTAAACTTATGGCACTTCGTTTTAGAAAAATTAACATTGTGCCAATTTTAAATGCTTACATTTTGGCTAAAAAATCTAAATTAAAAGTTAAATTTAGTGAAATTGAAGGCATTGAACTTGCTGGTGGCTCTGCTTTTAATGTAGTTACTGCTCTTGTAAAAGCAAATACCTCTGGAATAAATTTAAGATTTGAAAATGCAAAAGCCATTGACCTTTCTTCTCACAACATTGTCGAAGTGGTTGAAAGTTTAACGTTGCCAAAACAATTTGACATTACATCAATTAAGGGTGTTACAAAAGATAATTATGAACTTGAAGTAAAAGCAAAAATTTCTGTTAAAGCAAGACTTGAAGGTTTTGTTGGCAGTCTTGGCGAAGATACGCTTGAGACAAAAGTGACAAAATATATCGTTGCCAAAATTTCAAGTTTAAATAATCACAAAAATGCTACACCTTACAACCTAACTGAAAATATCTTGAAAAGTGGGCTTGATATTAACAATGGTTATCAACTTTTATCTGTCGATGTTTATTCAATTAATGTTACAAGAGACGTTGGGGCAGAAATTGCCGCAAATGATATGGAACGTGTAAGAGCACAAGCTCAAATCGAAGCTGACAGACAAAAAAATTATGTTGCAATGCAAGTTGAACAATCAAAACTTAAAACTCAAGAAATGCGTTCACAAGTTTTGGAAGCTGAGGCCGAAGTTCCAAAAGCAATTGCCGAAGCCATTCGTGATGGAAGATTTTCGGTTATGGATTATTACAAACTTATGAATCTTCAAGCCGATACAGCAATGCGTAGAGCAATGACTTCAAACGATGATTCAAATAGGGGGTAAAATATGACACTTCCTGTAATTCTACTTCTTATCGCAGGTGCTTTGATTTTACTTTTTGTGATAATTATGATTATTGGCAAAATATCGGCAAGTTCAAAAAAGGTCTCAAACAGTGCTTTAGCAAAAAAACTTAATAAAACCAAAAAAGAAGTGACAAAGTCTTCTCATTCACAAGCGCCAGAGAAAAAAGATGAGTTTGATTTGACAATTCAACCTTTGCCAGAGCCAGAGAAGAAACCTATTCATAAAGACGAAATTATTGAGCAAGAGCTTGATGAAAACGACAAAGATTTTTTAGGGCTTGTGCAAGAACAAGAGCTTGTAAGGGAAGAAAAACCAAAGCCTAAAAGTCTTGAAGAACTTATTCGTTCTCGTCAAGAAGCAAATAAAGCAAACCCAAAACCTATTAAAGAGATAGATGATGAAGACAAAGAATTTGATAAATTTAGGCGAGAACATTCTTCATTTATTTCTTATCAGAAAGATGATTCTCTTATTAACGAAATAAAAAATCTGTCTCCAGAAATGAAAGCTATTGTTTTTAACAATCTCTTCAATAAAATAGACCATGATAAGTTTTAGTTGCCAAGATATATCTTAAATTAAACATGCATAAATTATTAAATAAGATTTATTTAATAAGGAGAACGCATGTTTAATTTTTTTGATGAAGTAAAAAAATCGCTGTCAGAGGTTGATAAAAATCTGCTTTCAAGTTACAACATCGTAAACATTTCTGGCAGAATTTTGTATGTTGAAGGGCATATAGGCTTAACCGAACTTTCTAAAGAAATCATAACTTTCAAAGTTAAGGGTGGCAGAGTTATTGTTGATGGAAAAGATATGATTTTGGCAGAACTATCTGATTCAACCATGAAGATAATTGGGGTTATAAAAAAGGTCGAGGTGATTTAGTTTGAAAAAATTTAAAAATCTGACTAAAATTAGAGTTAAAGGATTAAATCAAGAACGTAGTATTTCCAAAGTTTGCAAAGAAAACAAGATTTTTAATCTGAACCGAATTGACAAAAATTTAAGCGAATTTGAAGTTTCTTCAACACAGATAAAAAAAGTTAAATCGCAACTTGTAAGTCAGGGTTTGGAAGTTGAAATTCTTGCAAATAAGGGGCTTTTATCATTTTTTAAGAAATTTTTTAAGAATTACGGAGTTATTGCAGGAATTATCATCTCTTGTCTTCTATATTTTTTGTCGTATAATTTTGTTTGGCAGGTTAAAATTTATGGGAATGAAAATATTCAAGAAAAGCAAATTGTTGACTTTGTAAACGCAAATTTTTCTAAATTTAAAGGCAATATAAATTTAGAAGAAGTTGAAATTGCTTTAAAAGAAGAATTTAAACGTATAAGTTCGGTCAGTGTTTCATTAATAGGACAAAGCCTTGTAATAAATATCAATGAAAGTTTTTTACCAAGTGAAATGGAAGGAGATTTTTCGCCCATTTATGCACAATTTGATTGCAAGATTATAGATATTTCTCTTGTTCAAGGCACTTTAAATGTTAAAAAAGGAGATATTGTTCAAAAAGGCGAGATTTTGGTTGAGCCATATATAATTGATAGTCAAGGTCAAAAACGAGAGGTTAAACCACAAGCAGAAATTACTGCTGAAGTTTGGCTGATGGGCGAAGTTAATCATAGCGAAAGTTATTATCAAACTTTTAGAACAGGAAAGAAGCTTGTTTACGACCAGTTGACATTGTTTGGACTTCCTATTTATTCAAATGGTGAGAAAAACCAATTTAAAGAGTTTGAATGTGAAGAGTGGCAGTCGCCACTTACTAAAAACAATATATTGCCATTCATTTTAAATAAAAAAATTTACTATGAAACCCAGACTAAACTTATTCAAGAGAATTTTCAAGATGTAAAAGAGCAAAAAATTCAAGAAGCCAAGCAAAAAGCCTTGATTTATTTTCAAGATTGTGACATAATTAAAAATGAAGATGTCAATATCCTTTCAAACGCTGGAATAAGCAATATTGAATATATCATCACAGTCGAACGCAAGGTAGGTGTAGTTTATGAAGATTTATTGCAAGAAGGTGGGGTTAAATAAGCATTTATTTAAAAAACTTTTTTCTGCCACACTAAAGCAAACTAATAATTTAGTTGAAAACGTTGCTGTTGGCATTACTTTTGTTTCGGCAGAAGAAATTAAAAAACTAAATCATGAGCATCGCAATGTTGACAAAGTGACAGATGTTTTATCTTTCCCCATGTTAGAAATTGACTATAAGACGACTAAACTTAAAGATTTTGAAGATGAACGAAGTCCTGATGGCGAGTTATATCTTGGCGACATTGTTTTATGCAAAGATAAAGCAAAAGAGCAGGCTAAAGAATTTGGACATTCTTTAAAACGTGAAATTTCTTTTTTAGTAGTTCATGGCATGCTTCATCTTTTAGGTTATGACCATATTGAAAAAGAAGATGAAAGGGTTATGATGACAACTGCAGAAGAAATTTTAGCAAATTTTAAAATCAAAAGAGGAAAGTAAATGTATAGATGTGGATATGTTGGTGTTTTTGGCAGACCTAATGCAGGTAAAAGCACACTTGTTAATGCATTAGTCGGACAACAAGTGGCAATTGTTTCGTCAAAACCACAAACAACAAGAGACAATATTTTAGGTATTGTCAATGAAAGCAACACGCAAATAATCTTGGTGGACACCCCCGGAATTCATCACAGCAAAAATCAATTAGATAAAACCATGATGAAAAATGTGCGTTCGGCAATGGCTGGCGTTGATGTTATTTTATATTTAGTTGACGGCACATTTGTGCCAGACGAAGAAGAACTTGAAAATATTCAGCATATTAAAGAAAAAGCAAAAGAAGAAGATATTTCTTTTCTTTTAGTTATGACCAAAAAGGACAAGCCAAATAAGAATACACTTGCATGTGATTATTATATTTCATCATTCACTGGCGAAAGTTTGCAAGAACTCAAACAAAAACTTATTTCACTTCTTCCACAAAGTGACATCAAAAATTTTGTCTATGAAGAAGATTATTTCACAGACAAAAGTATTCGCTTTTTGGTGGCGGAAAAGGTGAGAGAGACCGCACTTAATCTATTAAAAAAAGAAGTGCCACATGGCATTTGTGTTCAGATTGAAAGGTTTGAAGAGAAAGAAAATATAACGATTATTGAAGCCAATCTTATTTGTGAACAGGAAAGACATAAAGCCATAATACTCGGCAAGGGTGGCGAAAAAATAAAGCAAATAGGTCAAGTCGCACGAGAGTATGCCGAAGAACTTTTAGAAACTAAAGTTTTATTAAAACTTTTTGTCAAAGTAGATAAAAATTGGCGAGATAGACAAGACAAAGTTGCGTCATATAAGGTGGACTAAATGCAAGATAAAAAGAAAAAAACTAAGAAAGACCTAGAAAAACAAAAGACACAAAAATTTAAGTCACAATATTATGACTATTACGATGATGTCAAATCGCATACTCATAAGGTTATTGATTGGTAAGGTATTTATAACAACTGCTTATGTCATTTCGAGCGTAGCCGAGAAATCTTTGCTCGAGCGATTGTAAAAAGGAAAAACAAATGAAAGTTAAAGATGAAATTTTTTATCAAGTAGCAACTGATAGAGATTACAAGGTTGGCGATAAATTAGTCTTTGGAAAAGACTATAATGTGCAAGGTCAAAGAGTCTTTAATACAAGATTTTATACAGAAGGCAAAGCATTTCATGACCTTGGTTTTGAATATGCAGATAGTAAAAAGATTTTAAAGAATAAAGATTTAGTTATTAAAATAAGCAAAGCACTCAGTGAAAGTGATTTTGTAATTCGTGAACTTGCAGTTGAAGAAGTGAGAAAAGAAAAATTTCCAAACCTTCCTTCACGACTTAAATGTATGTATTTAACAGATAAAAAAGAAAATGTTTTATCTGGAGTAAAAGAATTTCATAAAAAAGGGTTTGGCACACAATTTCAAGCGGTGGCGGTTAAACTAAATGGTAATGTATTTTTCGCAAAAAGTGTATATATGCCTCGACTAGGATTGTCTTATCAAAGATATAGAGAACTTGCAGAAAAATATTGGAGTCAAGACCAAAATAGTGACGATAAAATTCAAGAAGTTTTGTTTGAAGGGACTGCTGAAATAGTTGAAATTTTAGATGAAGTCAAACTTAAAAGAAATTATGAAAAAAATGTTTTAAGAACTATGTCATGTTGAGCAAGGTTGCTAAGCAACCGCTGTCGGAACATCTATAAAACCTTATGTTTTGACATTTGATGGATGCTTCGACTTATACTATTTCAGCCCTTTTGACTATGCTCAGCACTAACTTCGGTCGGCTCATCAAAGAGACATCGGTTTGGGTTTGTTAGACAATAATAATTTCTTCTTCCAAATCGATATTATAAACTTTTTTAACTTGTTTTTTAATATATTTAATCAATTCGATAACATCTTCCGATCGGCAGGTGTTATCTTTTTTAACAATAAAACCAGCATGCTTTTCGGATATTTTTGCGCCACCGATTGAAAAACCTTTAAGACCTAACTCATCAATAAGTTGAGAGGGGATATAATTATTTCCACGTTTAAAAATTGAGCCTGCAGAAAATTCTCCATAAGGTTGTGAATTTTTGCGTTTTTCAAAGTTTTCGGTTTGTTTTTTTGAAATTTCTTGAAAATTCGACTTTTCAAATTCAAAAACCGCTTCAAGTATAATTCCATCTATATTGGTTTTGCGATAAGAAAATTTTATATCTTTTTTGCTTAAATGCTGAAATTCGCATGTGTCAAGATTTAATATTATTAAAGAATTTAAATGGTTGCATACACAGTCACCGAAAGCACCAGCGTTGCCTTTTATGCTTCCACCAATGCTTGCAGGGATGCCAAAAGAAAATTCAAAACCACCAAGAGAGTTGTCTTTTAAAAATTTATTAAAAGCAAATAGATTGATGTTTGCACTTGTGAAAACTTTACCGTCTTTTTCAAATAAAAAACTCTGCATATCTTGCATTGAAATTACAACTTTTACACTAGGCTTGCTTTTAAATAAAACATTGCTTCCGTTGCCAACAATAAAAAATTTATAATTATAGTCTTTCAATAATTTTATTAAAACTTGCAGTTGTTTAAAATCACTAGGAAAAACAATATAGTCAACCTTGCCACCAAGTTTAAAAGATGTGAAAGGTGCAATAATCTCATCTTTCAAAAAATTGATATTGTTTTCTTTTAATACGCTAAAAAATCTTTTCATATTGTTATTTATGAAAATAAAAGCAAACATGACAAATTTCTTGACATAAAATTTAATAAATGATAATATATCAAAGTAACTTGATTGTCCTAGGATATTTGATTGCTTGCCAAATATTGGCATTATTATGCTACTGTGGCTCAGGGGTAGAGCACCACCTTGGTAAGGTGGGGGTCGCGGGTCCGATTCCCGCCAGTAGCTCCAAATATGTGCAACAAAAAGTCTTTTTTTGAAAAGGCTTTTTTTGCTATATAAACCACAATATACAGTGTTATTCCCACAAAATATCACTGCATACAGAGATGACAAAATTCGAGATTTGAAACTTCGCCATTTCAAGTCTTTTTTCAAAATGCAAGAGTTTTGCTGCCGAGCCGTAAGGCGAACGCCACGCAGTCTTTTTATATAAAATAGGCAGGTTTACAAGCAATCAAAAACAATCAAATTTTTTTGAAAAAATCAAAATAAATCAAAACAGAATTGAGGAAAGTGTGGTATAATCTAATTATGAAATATTCAATTGCATATGGAAGAAATTTAGATATTAAAAGAATGAAAGAAAGGTGTCCACATTGTGTGCTTGTGGGTAAGACTGTTTTAAAAGACTGGCAGCTTGCTTTTAAAAGATACATAACAGTTGAGCCTTGTAAAGGCGGACAAGTTCCGGTTGGAGTTTGGCAAATTGATGATCTAGCAGAAAATGAGTTGGATATAATTGAAGGTTATCCGACCTTATATCGAAAAGAAATTGTAGAAATTCAATTGGATGACAGGATGGTGGAAGCGATTGTTTATGTAATAAATGACACTCATCCAAAATATCCTGACAAGGCTTATCTTGAAAGAGTTTTGATTGGTTATAATGATTTTAATTTTGATAAGAAATTTATTTATGATGCTATTGACAGGCTTCCAACGAAAAAAGTTTATATTCTAACTGATAATATTCCTGAAAAGTATATTGAAGCATGCAAGAAGGTTGGAATTGAAATTGAATATGGAATGGAATATAATCAAGTTAATTTTGATGGGCTACTAATTCCAGGGGGTGGAGATATTGATCCGAAGTATTATGGACAAGAAAATTATGCTAGCGTAAAAATAAATGCAAAGCGTGATGAGGTAACATTTGAGGCAATAAAATATTGCGTTGAAAATCATAAACCTATTTTGGGGATTTGCTTAGGCGTGCAGTATATAAATGTCGCTTTAGGTGGGACTTTAAAGCAAGATATAATAAATCATAAACATGTGGAACATAAAATTAAAGTTGAAGAAAACAATATTTTATATGATTATGTTGGCGATTGTTATATAACAAACTCAAAACATCATCAGTGTATTGACAAATTAGGTGTAAACCTAAGAGTAATTGCTAAAAGTGATGACGGAATTATTGAAGCTGTTGAATATAAAGAATATAAAATACTTGGAATTCAGTGGCATGCAGAAGAAATGGAAGATGTTTCAATATTTGAAATTTTTAAAACAATGCTTTGATTTTTCGCAAAATCAAAATTCTGTCGCGAAATATAGATATAAATCGGCTTCGCTCACAAGTTGGCTTGCAAGCAATCCATTTTTTCGCTCATTGACTTATCAAAACTAAAAAATCAAAACTAACCACCAAGGAAATCAAAAATAATCAAAATAAATCAAAAATAATCAAAAAATCAAAATTTCAAGCCAAAATCGATGCAGAATTCAAAGAGTTGTGGTATAATGCAAGCAGGAGAAAAAATGGATAAGCAAATTTTAATTGACAACATAGAACTGGTTCACACAACAGAGATGGGAATCGATAGGATTAAAAGAAATTTGAAGCTCGACACAAATGATGTTGTTGAATATTGCAAGGGAAAAGTTTTGGATAAGCAATGTAAGATTTATAGACAAGGCAAAAATTGGTATTGTGAAATAGGGGATATTGTTATTACAATCAATGCTTATAGTTATACCATAATTACAGCACACAAAAATTGCGAAACCAGCAAGTTGAAAAAAGGTTAGGAACAAGTGTTGTCAATTGAGAAAATAAAAGCAAAATGTTAATAGGAAGGATATTTTTTATGCTAAAAACCGATGTGGAAAAGATAAAAAAGAAGTTTGAAATTAAAAAACTTTTTACAGTTACCAACGTATTAATTTTTATAATGATTTTGATTTATCTTCTTGATTGTTATTTGCCTTTGCCAGATGGTTATACAGGATATACTGCTTGGGATAGTGAAAGTTCGCCAGTTATGAATTATATTTTCGGAAATTGTGGAGGATTGCTTACAAATTACTTAGGGCTTGGGTCAACACTTACGCCATATACAAATCATGTTTATAGACATATAACTCTCATGTTTTTGCATGGTGGGTTGTTACATCTTATTGCAAATATAGTCGGGCTATATTTTATTGGGAAATATACTCAAAAACGTTTTGGTTGGTGGCTTACTTTAATTTTATTTTTGCTTACAGGATTTATTGAAAGTTATATTACCGATCCACTTTTTGTTGCAATGTTTCCAAAAGAGGCTGAAAAAATTATGGGCTTGGCAAGTGTTGGTGCGTCGGGAGGTATTTTTGGTTTAATGGGTGCTTCGCTGGCGGCGGTATTATTTGATATTAAAAGTTTTAAGCAAATTGACAAAATCACCATATATGTTTCAGTAATTTATGGCATTCTTGTTACTTATATTGTAGGGCTTGGCTATAACACTTTGTGTCACAATATTGCTCTTTTGATAGGACTTGCTTTTGGGACTTTGATTATTTTACCTTTTTTTATTAT
>CAMUGK010000033.1 GCA_947088415.1 uncultured Bacillota bacterium
ACAACATAGCCAGCTGTTCAATAATAGATAAGTCGTCCATAAGCACACCTCCTTTCTAGTAAATGCAAAACCTAGGTCGATGCATCACTTTCCCATTATAACATTTTTTAATTTAAACTAAAAATGAATTTAAAGTGAGAAATTGTTGTATTTTAGCAAATTTTGACTTATCTTGCCGAATTTCTATTTTTCTTTGATTCATTGGGGTTTTTATGTTGAAATTTAAGGAAATATTGGATGATTTAATCTCGGATTGTCATGGGAAAAGTTTAAGAGATTTAGGAATGGAAATAGGTATTTCTGAAAGTAATTTGTCAAGATATTTAGATGGCTCAATTCCTACTCCAAAGAACGCAATAAAATTAGCAAACTATTTTAGATGTAGTTTAGATTATTTGTTTGGTATAGAAAATAACTTTAGAATTATTGATGAAAAACGCGAAATTAAACTTAAAGAATTTTATCCAAAATATGAAAAATTATTAAAAACTAACAATATTACACATGGCAAATTATCAACTTTAATTGACATTTGTGAAACGAGTCTTAGTGCATGGAAGAAAGGTGGAATGCCTTCAATGCATGCATTGATTGAAATTGCTTATTATTTCGGCGAGTCGATTGATTATTTAATTTGCAAATAAAAATCCACCCGAAAGGGTGGGTTTATTTTTAATTCTATTTTCTATTGTCGGTTATAAGCCTATTATTAGAATTCTGCAAGACTCTAAGTTGCGATTTTGCCATGTTATTTAATTGCACAAGTCTTTCACTTTGTGGAGTTTTTTGTTCAATTAAAATGCATATTGCGTTTGTTTTTTCTATCCAATCTTGTAATTACCATTTGCCTTTCAATTATGCCCAATAGACAGTCGGGCGACATTTGGTCGCTACATGTCTTCGAGAAGTTTTTTGAAAGATGTTATATCTTTAAATTGACGATAAACAGAAGCAAAACGCACATAAGCCACTTCGTCGAGTTTTTTAAGTTCGTCCATAACCATTTCTCCAAGTTCTGATGACTTGATTTCTTGAAGAAGTTGATTTTGAACATTCTTTTCAATGTTTGTCACAACATTTTCTATTTGACTCATGCTGACAGGGCGTTTTTCACATGCTTTGATAAGACCACTCTTGATTTTTGAAGGGTCAAAAGGCTGACGTGAGCCGTCATTTTTAATAACTAAAATTGGTGTTGTTTCAACTGTTTCATAAGTTGTGTAACGTCTGCCACAATTTAAACATTCTCTGCGACGACGAATTGAATTTGTCTCGTCGGTGCTTCTTGAATCTAAAACTTTGCTTTCTTCACTTCCACAATATATACATCTCATTTTTATTTACCTCATGGCTAATATACCATATTTGGGTTTGTTATCGCAAGTAAATTTGCTAAATTTTCCGAAAATTGTCATTTTAAGGTCTTTTTGTCCATATTTATTTTATATGTTAAATTTAAAAAATGCCAAACTTGGCAAGGTCTATAAAATTCAAAATATAAACGACATTGCGCCAATAAAAATTTTTCGTAGGCTTTTTGACCTTGGTTTTACTTGTGGGCAAAGGGTTAAACTTGTTCGCAAAAGTTTGCTTGGCAAGGCTTGTTTAATTGAAATTCGAGGGTTTACTTTGTCTTTAAGAAGCGATATTGCCGAGTTTGTGCTTTTGAATGAAGGCGAGACAGCATGAAAAGAGTTATTTTAGTAGGCAATCCTAACACTGGCAAGACCACGCTTTTCAATTGCCTTACAGGTGCAAATGAGCATGTGGGCAATTGGCATGGCGTTACGGTTGAAGAAAAGGCAAAACTATATAAATTTCAAGGTCAAGATATTGAACTTGTCGATTTACCTGGGATTTATTCACTTACTAGTTTAAGTTTTGAAGAAGAAGTTGGGGTTAAGTATCTATTATCTCATCAAGAAAATTTGGTGGTTAACATTTGTGACGCTTCCAATCTTCAACGCAATCTTTATCTTACGCTCGGACTTTTGGAACTTGGTTTAAAAGTTATTTTGGCGGTCAATCAAATAGACAAAAAACCTATTTGCAAGATTGACTACAAAAAATTATCTCAAAGTTTAGGAATACCAGTTGTTGCAATCAATCCGTCTAAAAAAATGGGTATAGATAAACTTAATCAAACTATTTTGGATTATAAAGAAACAAAACAAAAACCATTAAAGTATATTCAAAGCCTTGAATTAAACAAAATTTCTTGTTTTCTGCCACAAAAAGCATTAAAAAACCAAGTTTTCTCTAATTTTTTATCTATTAAACTTTTGGAAAACGACGAACGACTTTTTCAAGACCTTAAAATAGATATATCTTGGAAAGAGATTAAGGAAGTTCAGCAGGGTGGCATTTCAAAAGTTGCCAGTGCGAGATATGACTTTATTGACGAAATTATTGCGTCATGTTCAAGCAAAAAGACCAAAGTTTATGGACAAAGCAAAATAGATAAAATCTTTTTAAACAGATTTCTTGCCTTTCCAATTTTTATAGGCATTATTGCTTTAGTTTTTTATTTGACCTTTTTCTCGTTTGGTTCATGGCTGAGTGATTTATTAGTTGGTGGGTTGGATAGGTTTGTGGGGCAACCACTTATCTCTCTTTTTCAAAATTCCTTTTCGTCTTCTTGGGTTGTAAGTTTTGTTGAAGAAGGGCTTATTGGCGGTGCAAGCACTATTTTAGGTTTTTTGCCACAGGTTGCACTTTTATTTTTATTTCTTTCAATACTAGAAGACAGCGGTTATCTTTCTCGCGTTGCCTTTGTATTTGACGATATTTTAAGCAAGGTTGGGCTTTCTGGTAAAAGTGTTTATACGCTGTTAATGGGCTTTGGCTGTTCGACTACCGCTGTTTTAACGGCAAGAAATATGGAAGATAAAAATTCCAAAATTAAGACAGGTTTACTTACTCCTTACATGAGTTGTTCGGCAAAATTTCCTATCTATGCAGTTTTGGGTGGTGCATTTTTTGGTGCAAGCAACATTTGGATTATTTTAGGGCTTTATTTTTTAGGTGTTATAACTGCCATTCTTTTTTCTTTCATCTTGGAAAAAACAATTTTAAAAAGTAAGGCACAGTCTTTTATTTTAGAGTTTCCGCCATATCACTCGGTAAGTTTCAAGCGTGTTTTGAAAATTTTATGGGACAATATTAAAGCCTTTTTGATTAGGGTTGGGTCAGTTATACTAGCCATGAATGTCATTGTTTGGCTTTTATCTAACTTTTCTTTTAAATTCTCTTTTGTCGGGAAAATGGGTGGAAGCATGCTTGAGAGTTTAGGCAAAATCTTATCGCCAATTTTTATACCTTTAGGGTTTGGTTCATGGGGACTTGTTTCTGCCTTACTTTCTGGCCTTGTTGCAAAGGAAGTTATTGTTTCTTCAATTGCTATGCTTGGGCATGTTGAAATTGGCTCAATTGCCATGCTGGGGGCGCTTACAAATCCTTTAAGTCCTGTTTATTTTTCTAGCCCTTATGCTGTGGTTTCTTATCTAGTTTTTTGTTTATTATATTTCCCTTGTCTTGCCACAATTTCTGTATTAAACAAAGAGATAGGTGTTAAATGGACTTTTTTTGGCGTGGTTAGTGAATTTATAATCGCATATTTAACGTCGTTTATAATCTATTCGCTATTGAGGTTTGGTGCATGGTTTGGTTGGGGTAAATTTGTTTTAATTTTGTCGGTTGTTATTGTTATTTTGCTGTCGATAATTATTATTATAAAAAGGATTAAGAATAAGAAAAAGTGTGAATATTGCTCTAATTGCAATAGGTCTTGCAAAAATTAGAAAAGCTAAGGTTTTTTATTGCTTAAATTAGGCAAAAATTAAAAAACCTTTGCTTTTTTTTAGGTTATATGTTAAACTTATGTCAAGGAGAAATTTATTGAAGCCTATTGTTGCCATTGTTGGCAGGCCTAATGTTGGCAAAAGCACATTTTTTAACAAAATTTGTGGCAAAAGAATATCGATTGTTGATGACACGCCGGGAGTGACGCGTGACAGAATTTATGCTGACGCAGAATGGTGTGGCAGAGATTTTACGCTTGTAGATACTGGCGGGCTTGACTCTAAAAGTGACGATGCTTTTCAAGATGATATTCGCAGACAGGCAGAAATTGCAATTAATGACGCTCATGTTACCGTCTTTTTGGTTGATGGTCGAAGTGGGCCAACAACAACTGATGAAGAAGTTGCATCTATTTTAAAACGTAGCAAAACCCCAGTGGTTTTGGTTGTCAATAAATTAGACAATTTTGAAGTTGAAAACACCTATGATTTTTATTCCTTAGGTTTAGGCGAGCCTTTGCCACTTTCTGTTATGCAAAGCAAAGGCCTTGGCGATGTGCTTGACGCAATTGTTAAAAACTTTCCAGAAAAAAAAGAAAGCGAGGAATTTGATAAGGTTACCAAGATTGCCATTGTTGGCAGGCCTAATGTTGGCAAGTCAAGTTTGGTTAACAGGCTTATTGGGCAAGAGCGTGTTGTTGTAAGTAACATTGAAGGCACAACAAGAGATAGTGTGTTAGTGCCATTTAGGTTTAATAAAAAAGACTTTGCACTTGTTGATACGGCAGGGCTTAGAAGAAGTCGAAGTGTTGAAAGAGAAAGTGTTGAAGGGTATAGTGTTCTAAGAACAATGAATGCTATTGAAGAAGCAGATATTGTTTTATTTGTAGTTTCTGGCAATGAAGAAAAATTAACCGAGCAAGATGTTCGCATTGCAGGGTTTGTTCATGAAGCAGGAAAGCCTAGTGTTGTTGTGGTTAATAAGTGGGACAAAAAATCTAAAAATAAACCAGAATTTCAAAAAATGCTTATGCAAGAACTTTCTTTTATGGATTATTTTCAATCGGTTTATGTTTCAGCACTTACTGGTGCAGGTACTGGTCAAATTATGGAAAATGTTGAAAAGGTTTTTGAAAATTCATCAAGAAGAATTTCAACTGGACTGCTTAACGACATCTTACACGACGCAATTTTGTATTTTGAACCTCAGATAAAGGGTGGAAGAAAGGCCAAAATTAAGTTTATTACCGAAGCTTCTACAAATCCACCAACCTTTGTTTTATTTGTAAATGACGCAAAGCTTATCAATTTTTCATATACTCGTTATCTTGAAAATAAACTACGTGAACGAGTTGATTTTTCTGGCACACCTATAAAAATTATAGTTCGCGGAAAGGAGGATAAAGAATGAGTTTTTCTTGGGCTTTAGTAATTGTATTTATTATCTCTTATATTATCGGCAGTATTAATATTTCCAAGATTGTCGCCTTTTTAAAAAAAGATAGAAAACTTGAAACCTCTGGCAGTGGCAATCCTGGGACTATGAATATGCTTCGCACTTATGGTGCAAAGTCTGCGGTTATAACTTTAGTTTTAGAAGTTGTAAAAGCAGGTCTTACTGCTTGGCTTTGTGCTTTTGTTTTAACTAAGTCTTATCCTGTCCAAACTTTAGGTTATGACTGCAACTTGCTTGTCTTCTTTTTCTCTGGCTTTACAATTGTGTTTGGGTCATGTTTTCCTTTCTTTGGCACTATGAAAGGTGGCAAAGGTGTGGCATGTGCTTTCGGCGTTTTTTGTTTTAGTCCAATTTGGTATATTGCTTTAAGCTTGTTTGTTGTTGGAATTATTCTTATCATTTTAACCGAATATGGTGCAATATCTTCACTTGTGTTTGTGCTTGGTGTATCAATTGCGACTACTATATATATTTTTGTTCTTAATATAGCATTTTCACCACTAATTTGTGTTTTAATATGGTTGATGACAATTTTGATTTATGTAAGGCATTATAAAAACATATATCGTCTTTGCACTCATCAAGAAAATAAGGCTAACTTTAAAGCATCATTTAAAAAACTTTTCCATAAAAGAAGAAAGGGTGTTGAAGAAATTCCAGAAGATGAAGTTGAACATGCTCCTGAAAATGTTGTTGATGTTGAAGAAGATAATAAAACGGACTAGTCCGTTTTTTATTTTTAGGTTATATTGTTAAATTTGCCAACATATATTGTTCTATCATATGGAGGCAAATATGGAAAAATATGAAATCTATGATGATATTAAATCGCGAACAAACGGTGACATATATATTGGTGTAGTTGGGCCTGTTAGAGTGGGAAAGTCTACATTTATCACCGAATTTATGAATAAACTTGTTGTTCCAAATATCACAGAAAAAAATGCAAAAGAACGTACAATTGATGAACTTCCTCAATCTGCTGACGGAAAAACTATCATGACAACTCAACCTCATTTTGTTCCTAATCAAGCGGTTAAAATCAAGGTTGCAAATGCTGAAATGAAAGTTAGAATGATTGATTGTGTTGGCTATCTTGTGTCTGGAGTTCTTGGTGCAGTTGAAGAAGATAAACCACGTCTTGTTAAAACTCCTTGGTCTGATGAAGACATGCCATTTGAGGAAGCAGCCGAATTTGGTACAAAAAAGGTTATTGATGAGCATTCTACTGTTGGCATTTTAGTGACAACTGATGGCAGTGTAACCGACCTTGATAGAGCAAATTATGTTGAAGCAGAAGAACGTGTTGTAAAAGACCTTAAAGCAAGTGGAAAACCATTTGTCTGTGTTTTAAACACTAAAACTCCTAATTCAAATGAAAGCAAAAAACTTTGTCAAGTCTTAAGTCAAAAATATAACATTCCAGTAATTCCTGTAAACGCAAAAGAATTAAAGGAAGAAAATGTTGATAAGATTGTTGAAAGTCTTTTGATGGAATTTCCAGTTAAAGCCATTAAAGTTAAACTTCCATCTTGGCTTCAAGCTTTAACCTTTGGCAGTGATATTATCTCTGAACTTGTTGCAGAAATTAAGAGACTAGGCAACAGCATTAGAAAACTTGCAGATGCAAGTGGCGAAGTTTTGGCTTTTACAGAAAGTGAAAACTTCGACCCAATCACAGTTTCAGCAATTCAAACTGGTGAGGGAATTGTCCGCTTTGATGTTGTTCCTAAAGAAGGATTATTTTATAAAGTTCTTAGCCGTGAATGTGGTTATGAAATTACCGATGATTTCTGTCTTATCAACTATATCAAAGAGCTTGCAATTGCCAAGACCGAATATGATAAAATTAAAACCGCTCTTGAAGAAGTTAGAGAAACAGGTTATGGCATTGTAGAGCCAAAAAGAGAAGACCTTGAGCTTGGCGAGCCAGAAATTATCAAACAAGGTAATCGCTTTGGGGTTAAAATTAAGGCAACAGCACCATCACTTCATATTATGCGTGTTGATGTTGACACCGAAGTAACTCCACTTGTTGGAACAGAAGAACAAGGCAACGACCTTGTTAAAAATCTTCAAGAACAATTCCAAGAAGACCCACAAGCAATTTGGGATACAAACATTTTGGGAAGAAGTCTTTATAGTTTAATAGGTGACAATATTTCTTCAAAAATTGTGACAATGCCAATTGAAGCACAACGCAAAATGCGAAAAACTCTTGGCAGAATTGTTAATGAAGGCAAAGGCGGAGTTATCTGTATATTATTATAATTTTTCATCTTACTTTTCTTATCAAGAAAAGTAAGCAAAAGAAAATATAAACAAAGCATTTTCATCTTTTATTAAAGATTTCAAATGCTTTGTTTTTCTTTCATGCTAATTTTTTTTAAAAAAGTTCTTGCCTTTTGAAATCGAGCAGTCAGTTTGTGTCCATTATAAAGCGGAATGTAATTTCTGTTTATTGAATACAAAAGATTCTTCAGTCACGCTTCAGAATGCCAAAGACGGATCGTTTTAAATAAATGTATATTTAAAAGATGAATTCAATTTAGTGTTCACCTTTTGTTTTTTATCTTCATAAGATAATAATATGGAAAGAGAAAATAAAGAACCTAAATTTAAAATCGTTTGCATTAAAGCTCCAAAGTGGCTTGCATTTTTCTTAAGAAGATTTAGCAAACGTTCTGATTGAAAGCCATTTTTTAGGGGGATAAAAAAAGTGACAAATGTCACTTTAGATTAAAAATAAGGCATGCCTAAATTTAAAACAAATTTATGCCTTTTTTGCTGTTTTAATGCATTTTGTACAAGCTTTAACTTTTGTTGGTTTTCCATCTACTTCAATAACAGTATTTTGAAGATTAACTTCAAATGTTCTGTTTGATTTTCTTTCAGAAAAGCTTACATTTTTTCCGCTTTGTCTTCCGCGACCGCAGATATCACATACTTTGCTCATAGTCTTTCCTCCATTTCATTGCACTTTACTATAGCATGAAATGAGAGAAAAAGCAAGTGTTTTTTCATGATTTTTGCACTTTTTTGTAACTTTTGTGCAAAAAAATTAAAATACTCAAATAAATCGTTTGTATTTTTTTAAAGTTTGTAGTATATTTAATATGAGTAAAACTATCTAATCTAAAAATTATTAAAAGGAGAATAGGTCTTTGACTGTTGATACAAACAACTATTATGGCAATATTTCAATAAGCGACGACTCAATAAAAGTGGTTGCTGGTTTTGCTGTGCTTGATTGTTATGGCGTTGTTGACCTTGTTTCTCGTTCCCTTAAAGATAGTGCTCGCGAAATTTTAAAAAAAGAGTCTTATTCCAAAGGAATCAAGATACATCATATCGACAACCGAATTTATATTGATGTTTATTGTATTTTGAAATATGGCGTTTCTATTTCTGCCGTTGCCGAAAGTTTGCGAAATACTGTAAAATATACCGTTGAAAATTTTACCGGTATGCTTGTTGATGCTGTCAATGTTCATGTTGTCGGAGTTAGAGTTTAGGAGAAAAAATGATTAAAACAATTAACGGCGCAACTTTTCGTAAAATGATTGTGGCTGGCGCTGGGCTGCTTGAACAAAATAAAAAATATGTTGACCAACTTAATGTCTTTCCGGTTCCAGATGGCGATACTGGGACAAACATGTTTCTTACCATGAAATCTGCTGTTACCGAAGTTTCAAAGTGTATTGACAACAATATTTCGTCACTTTCAGATGCTTTCGCCAAAGGTGCACTTCGTGGTGCAAGGGGCAATAGCGGGGTTATCACTTCACAAATTTTTAAAGGTTTTTCACAAGAGACAGGCAAGGTAAATGAAATAACTACCAAAGTTTTTGCTAAAGCTATGCAAGAAGGTGCAAATGTCGCTTACAAGGCAGTTACTAAGCCAAAAGAAGGGACGATTTTAACAGTTATTCGTGTTATGGCTGAAAATGCTGTCAATGTTGCAAAGAAATGTGACGATTTTGAAGAATTTTTTAAACGTGTCCTAGAAACGGGGGAAGAAATTCTTCGTCAAACTCCAGAAATGCTTCCAGTTCTTAAAAAGGCAGGCGTTGTTGACGCTGGTGGAAGGGGAATTATCGTTATTTTCACTGGTTTTTATAAAATGCTTATCGGCGAGGAGAATTTTGAGTTTGATTTCTCTGATGAACGTCCTGCTCAATCAGTTGATGATGTTATTGCCGACATTAACAATCTTGGAGATATTCAATTTGGTTATTGCACAGAATATATGATTATCAATATGAACAAAAAGACAACCGAAGCAGATATTGATAAACTTC
>CAMUGK010000034.1 GCA_947088415.1 uncultured Bacillota bacterium
GTTCCATTAAGGTTTGTAAGCATGACACTATCTTCAAAGCCAACATTTAACCCCAAAATTATCACTTTGAAAGATTGTGCAATAAGTGTTTTAACAAAATTGACAAAGCGATTATCTTCAAACACGTGTTTTTGATAGCGAATTACATTTCGTCTGCCACGATAAATTTTGTGTTCTCCAAATGGAAGAGTTTTAAACATAATGGTTGGTTGTTTGTGTGAATCAGGTTTTGAACTATAATCTTTTATATCAACAAAATTTACTGAGTTTATCTCATTTGTCACATATTGGTTTGAAGTGTTAAGTTTGCTTGCAGTAACATTGACTAAATCGCCATTTTTAAGTTGAAATTTTTGAGTAAGGTCAAGTGACATAAAAATTTTATTGCAGGTTTTAATATCTATAAAATTTCCAACTTTTTCGGCTATGCGAAGCACCCCTTCAAACTCGCCAATTTCTTCTTCCATAACCATGCTAAATACAGGAATTTCTTGTGCAAAAGTGACAACTTCATCATAAGGTTTAATTCTTTTTGAAATTGACTGAATTGTGCTAAGTTCTTCGGCACCTGTCACTGCATTTATAATTTTATCAAGATTGTTTAGGTTTTTGCAAGGTCTGCCTTTTTTATTGCGGGTTTGTTTAGCACTTGGCACTCCATTCGACAATTTTTCAACAATAAGGTCAATAAGTTCATTGCGTTTGCGAGTTGTTGGAGAAATGACACCCATTTCACGAGCAAGACTTCTAAGTTCAAAAATCCCTAGCTCATTTATAACATTCAAACGGCTATCACTTTGTTGAGTTGGCAAACTTTCAAATCTCTTATCCATTTTTTTCTCCTTAGTATAATTTTAACACAACTTAACCTTATTATATCTATTTTTGTAAAAAAGTCAACGAATTTTATCAACTTAAACAATTGGAATAAAACTTGTGATTATTCCTGCAACAAAAGCAAAAGCATACAACAGCAAAATTATAAAAAGGTTTTGCCAAATCTTTTTTCTATTTGTTGTGAAAAGCACAATCAAGCCCACGCCTGCACCTGCACAAAGCCCTGCAAGCATTGGTGCAAACAAGATCGCCCCTGACATATACAGTTCAACAAGAAAGACTGATGCAGCACAGTTTGGCAACAACCCAACAAGGCATGCCAAAGAAATTTGAACATAAACATTTTGTGTAAATAAGTTTTTTATTGCGTCTAAACCGCAATATTCTATGCAAACATTAATAATTAAGGTTGCAACAAACACATATGCCGCAATTATGGCAGTATGTTTTAATGCGTCCAAAAATATATTTTTTGCACAACAATCACTATGTTCATGTTTATGATTGCAACCACAAGTCATAAAATCTTTTTCATGTTCGGCATTATGGTGCTCGCAGTGTTCATGATGACAATCATGATGTTCGTGCTTGTTTAAGACTTCATCATGTTCTTGATGCTCGTCCACCTTTTCAATAGTTTTCTCGTTGTTATTTATCTCTTTTTTCTTTAGTTCTTTAGCCGAAAACTTAGGCTTTTTTACAAAAATCTTCAATATTAAATCTACTAAATAACCAAACAAAATACCAAACCCAACTTTCAACAACAGCAAAAATAGAAGGCTTGGAATAAACTCGGCTTTTGCAATCATAAGTGGAATTGCTTCATCGCTTGTTGCAATGAAAACGGCAAACAAAGTGCCAAGTGAAACCACCCTATTTGAATATAACTGAGACATAACCGAAGAGAAACCGCATTGTGGAATACAACCTAAAAAAGCACCAACCAAAGGACCAGCCTTATTTGTGTGGTGCAATATTTTTGAATATTTTTTACTGCTGTTGTGTGAGAAATATCCTACAAGAAGATAAGCAAGATATAAAAACGGAATAACAATAGCAGTATCTTTGAGTGCATCTAAAAGTGCGTCAACAAATCCCATTCGTCACCCTTTAGTCTTTTTTGATTTTAACCACCTTTTTAGTAGTTTCTTTTTCTAAAACTTCTTCTTTATTTTCACTTGGAAGTTCATCAATTTTCATTTGTTTTGTTTTAACTTTACGTTTAACAACAGTTTCTTGCGAATCTACATTTTTTTCTTGAAGAGTTTCTTCTTTAGAATTGGCTTCTGCTTGAAGTGCAAGTTCGGCTTTTTCACGTTTAAATTCACTCATACGTTTTTCACTTTCACTTGGCGAATAAAGAATTATAGTTTGATTATCCTTATAATCAATAATTCCGTCCATATTTGCACTGATAAAAGCTCTGCCAAGCATTTCTTTAACACTACCTTTATTTAAGGTTGAAATTTCACTAGAGTCTGCAAAAAGACCAACCTTTCCATTGTTCATTGTGCCAATTTTTGAGTCATTTAATAAATAAACAATTTCGCCATCAAGCATACTAACTAAATTTGCACTGTCAAAAACGCCAGTAATTTTACCTTTTATCATTGTCACAACTTTGGCTCTATCACGAACAAACATAATTTCGCCATCTGTCATGGTTGCAAGTTCTGCCCTATCATCAATAAAACGAATAAAGCCACCATTCATTGTGCCAATTGAGGCTTTATCTTCAACATAATCAATTTTGCAAGCATTAATGGTTGTTATTTTTGCTTTATCACTTACACGTGAAATTGTTCCAGATTTAAACAAAACAATTCTTGCCTTGCCATCAAGCGAATTAATTGTGCAATCTTCAACCATTTGAATTTTTGCTTTGCCAGAGATTTCTTTAAAAGATGTATTAAATGCTTCCAAAACAATGGCACTGCCATTTAAAGTTACATTAAAGCATCTGTTTAGAATATGCACGCCATTTGAAAGAGTGAAATTGCCTTCTTCATCATGAATGATTGGGTCAATAACTTTTTCTTTTTTCTTTCCAAACATAATACACCTCACAATTAATTATACGAATGTATAACAAGAGTATAACACAAAAATTTCTAACAAATCAAATAAATTTTAAAAATATTCTAAAATTATAAAGAAAACTTGGTTTAAGCCACAATTTATTTGACATTTTACATGATTTTTTCATATAATTTCTAAGATAATAATTATTAAAATTTAACAAATGTTTTTAATAATTTTGGAGAGAAATATGATTAAACTTTTAAAATATTTAAAATGGCAAGAATGGCTTTTGCTTGTGCTTGCCTTTGGAATTTTGGGTGTGCATGCATATTGCAATCTTTTATTGCCCGAATTTATGGGAGATATTATTAGATTTTTGGAAATGGGCAGTCAAGCACTTGACCTGAGTTTATTTTGGCAAGATATTTTATGGACTTGTTTGAAGATGTTTGCAACAATTGTTGGCATTATTGCCTGCACGATTTCTGTTGGCTATCTTTCTGCCCTGCTTACAAGCAATCTTTCGGCAAAAGTGAGAGGCAGGCTTTTTCGCAATGTCAACAACTTTTCTATGGCTGAAATAAACAAATTTTCTATTCCAAGTTTAATCACTCGAACAAGCAATGATATTACTCAACTTGGTCAGGTTTATTCAATGCTTTTAGGTTTTGGCATAACCGCACCAATAACAGCAATAATTGCTATTGTCAAAGTTGTCAACATTTCGGCTAAACTTTCAATTGTCAATGTAGTTTCTATAATAGCATTATTATTAGTTGTAACTATTGTTTTTCTGCTTGTTATTCCAAAATTTAAAATCATGCAAAAAAACACAGACAGAATAAATCTTCTCACGCGTGAAAACTTGACTGGACTTAGAGTTGTAAGAGCATATTCGGCAGAAAAGCAACAAGAAGATAAGTTTGAAGTTACCAACAAATTTACGACAAAAATCGACATATTTGTAAATCGTGTATTTTCTTTAATAGACCCTGCAATTTCAATCATTATGCAAGGCACCATGCTTGCTCTTGTTTGGGTTGTGGCACATCTTTCTGGTGGAAATCCTGAATATATTGCCCTACTTGGCGAATTCACTCAATATTCAGCTCAAATTATTATGGGTTTTATGGCACTTTCAATGCTGTTTATGTTTATCCCACGTGGAATTGTTTCGGCAAAGCGTATTAACGAAGTTTTAGACCAAAAAGCCACGATAATTGACGGAAGTATTGAAAAAGAAGATAGTCAAAATAAAAAAGGAAGTGTGGTTTTTGAAAATGTCTATTTCAAATATCCTGATGCCGACGAATATGTGCTTGAAAACATAAGTTTCCAAGCAAAAGCAGGTCAAACAATTGCTTTTATTGGTTCAACTGGAAGTGGAAAATCTACTTTAATCAATCTTATACCAAGATTTTATGATGCAAGCGAAGGCAGAGTTTTGATTGACGGAATTGATGTTAAAGATTACAAACTCGACTATCTTCATGACAAACTTGGTTATGTGCCACAGCGTGGCATGCTTTTTAGTGGGACTGTTGAGGAAAATATCAAGTATGGCAATGCCAATGCAAGTTTTGAAGAAATTGTCAAAGCAGTTGAAACAAGCGAAAGTGGTTTTATTTATAAATTTGATGACGGATTAGAACATCACATTTCTCAAGGTGGAAAAAATGTATCTGGTGGTCAAAAACAACGCCTTTCAATTGCAAGAGCGATAGTTAAAAAACCTGAAATATTTATTTTTGATGATAGTTTTTCTGCGTTAGATTACAAAACAGACAAAACTTTAAGACGTAAACTTAAAAAATATATGGGCGATGCGACTTGTCTTATTGTTGCACAGCGTATTGGAACAATCATCAATGCAGACCAAATTATTGTGCTTGATGAAGGCAAAATTGTAGGCAAAGGTAAGCACAAAGAACTTCTTAAAACATGTGAAGTTTATCGTGAAATCGCCTTGTCACAACTTTCAGAGGAGGAATTAAATAAATGAAAAAGAAAAAATTAAACAACTCCCCTGAAATTAAGGTGGCGGATAAAAAACAACATAATCCAAACAAAGCAAAGGATTTTAAAGGCTCAATTAAAGGTGTTATCAAAATGCTTAAACCTTTTAAATGGTTGGTTTTTGTTGGGCTTATTTTTGCAATCATCGGAACAGTTTTAAGCATGCTTGGCCCAAATATTTTAAACAGCATGATGAAAGCTCTTGTTCCACTCGACATGCATAAAGTGACAACTTTAGGTCTTATTTTGGTTGCAATGTATTTAACTGGTTCAATTTTATCTTATTTTCAAGGTTTTATTTTAGGCGGTGTTGCTGCCAAAGTTTCAAGAAACTTGCGAACTCAAATTTCAAAAAAAATAAATCGCATGCCATTAAATTATTTTGACAGCAATAGTTATGGCGATGTGATGTCACGTCTTACAAACGACGTTGACACTGTTGGAAGAACTTTAGACAGCATACTTTCAAGTTTAGTGACAAGCATTACAATGATTATTGCAATTCCTATTATCATGTTTACAATCAGTTGGCAACTTACCTTAATTGCACTTTGCGAAATTCCACTTGCACTGTTAGTAGTTTCAATAATTGTTAAATTCAATCAAAAATATTTTGTCAAACAACAAAAATATCTTGGCGAAATGAACGGGCATATTGAAGAAATTTATTCGGCACACAATGTGGTAACCGCTTTTAATGGTCAAGAAAAAGCATGTCGTGAATTTGAAATAATCAATAAAGGTCTTAAAAAATCTGGAAGAAAAGCACAGTTCTTTTCTGGGCTTATGCACCCTGTTATTAATTTTATAGGAAATGTTGTATATATTTGCATATGTTTAATGGGTGCATATATTGCCATAAAAAATAACGATTTTCTCTTTGTTACATCAATAATCACATTCATGACATATATAAAATTGTTCAATCAACCACTTTCTCAATTTGGGACTATTTCAGGAACTCTTCAACAAACTGCTGCAGCTGCCGAGCGTGTTTTTGAATTTTTAGGTGAAGAAGAACAAGAAGATGAAAGTGAGAAAACCAAAACCCTTAAAAAAGTTAAAGGTAAGGTTGAATTTAACCATGTCAATTTTGGTTATACACAAGATAAACAAATAATTAAAGATTTCTGCTTTACTGCCCTGCCCGGTCAAAAGATTGCAATTGTTGGGCCTACTGGTGCTGGAAAGACAACTATGGTTAATCTTTTAATGAGATTTTATGAAACTAACAGTGGTGAAATTAAAATTGACGGTGTTTCAACCAAAGATATGAAGCGTGGTTATGTTAGGTCACTTTTTGGTATGGTTTTGCAAGATACTTGGCTTTTTGAAGGAAGTATAAAGGAAAACATTGCTTATGGCAATCCTAATGCTACACAAGAAGAAATTGTAGAAGCATGCAAACTGGCAAATGTCCATCACTTTATCAAAACGCAACCAAATGGTTATGACATGATATTAAGTGAAGATTCATCAATTTCAGCAGGTCAAAAACAACTTCTCACTATTGCAAGAGCCATGATTCAGAATGCACCAATGCTTATATTAGACGAAGCAACAAGTTCGGTTGACACAAGAACTGAAATTTTAATTCAAACTGCTATGGACAGATTAACACAAGGTCGAACTAGTTTTGTAATTGCCCACAGACTTTCGACAATCAAGAATGCCGACCAAATTATTGTTATGAAAGACGGAGCAATTGTCGAAGTTGGCTCGCACAATGAACTTCTTGAAAAGAAAGGTTTTTATGCTGACCTTTATTATAGTCAATTTGAAAGCGGCGAAGATTTTTAATTAGGAGAAAATATGAAAAAAGACGAAGTAAAACTAGAGTTATCTCATGTAAACAAGTTTTATAAACTTGGCAATAAAAACACATTTCAAGCACTCTCTGACATTAATATTTCTTTTAAAGCGAGTGAGCTTGTTTCTATTATTGGCGAAAGCGGAAGTGGCAAAAGCACGCTTATGAACTTAATTGGTGGGCTTGACAGCGACTTTGAAGGCGACATCATTGCCGACGGAATCAATCTTAAAGGACTTAAAGACAGAGATTTAGACAAATATCGCAAAAACAAAGTTGGTTTTGTTTTTCAATCTTTCAATCTAATTCCACACCTTTCAATCTTAGACAATGTGACAATTGCACTCACCCTTTCAAACGAAAAAGAAAGTGTCAAGCAAGAAAAAGCAATCAAACTTTTGACAAGGCTTGGACTTGAAAAGCAATTAAAGAAAAAGCCTAATCAACTTTCTGGTGGTCAAAAGCAACGCGTTGCCATTGCAAGAGCTTTAATCAATGAGCCAGAAATTATTTTGGCAGATGAGCCTACTGGAGCATTAGACAGTGGCACAACTTTACAAATTCTTGAAATTCTTAAAGAGATTGCCGATGAAGGTAAACTTGTAATAATGGTTACTCACTCAGAAAAAGTTGCAAGCATTTCTTCAAGAGTTGTTGAAATTTCTGACGGAAAAATTATTCGAGACGAAAAGAACAAAAATTACAAAAAAGCAACAAAACCTAAAAAGAATGCTATTGTCGACAATCAAGAACATAAAAAATCTTTAATGCAAAATCTTTCACTTTGGTCGGCTGTTAAACTTTCTTTCCATAACATGTGGGCAAGCAAAACCAAAAACTTACTTATGGCGTTTGGCGTTTCAATTTCTATACTTGCAATGATTGTTATGTTGGCATTTGGTTCTGGACTTACCGACTATATTACAAATCTTGCAGAAGATTACAACAATCCATATTACGTTTCAATTTCCAAAAAAGCCAAAAAAACTCAAGATGATGGAATGGGCTCAGGATCGCCAATCAAACCACTTTTCTTTGACATTGAAAATAAAGATGAAAACAACAAAGACGAAGTTGACAGATTGATTGATGAACTTAATTTTGAACTTGAAAAAACTGGCAAAGATTTTAGAATTGACAGAAACACCAACCTTTCTTTTGGCTTTAATATGATGACTTTTGGCACAAACACAAGTTTTTCTTTCCCTACAGGTCAAGATGGAAAATACGATGAAAACGGCGAAAAGAGTGCAAAAAAAGATATTTTCTTTATCTACACCACCCCTCCATACTATGACGATACAAAAATGGTTGCTGGCAAAATAAGCGGAATGAACGAAGTTTTGCTTTCAAAAGCCGCTGTTAAAGCCCTTGGCTTTGAAAGTCCTGAAGCACTTGTCGAAGCTAAACCTAAAATTTCGATTAATATTCCAACACTTAGCATTGACACCGACAAAATTTCAACCGATGAACTTACTGGCAATCCTGTTGTTTCCGGAATTATTGATGTAACAAGTCTTTTTGAAAATTTCCCAGTTATGTATGTAGATTACAATTACATGCAAAAACTTGTTGAGTATTCAAAAGAAGTGAATGAAAATTCTGTTCCATTTGCACCAACTTCCCTTTACATTAAAACCGACGACCCAAAAACTACCGACTTTTTAACAAGTTATCTCAATAGTCTTGACAACTATTCTGGCTCGGTTGAAGAACAGTTTGCTGGAATGTTTAACAGCATGCTTTCAACCTTTTCAATTGCTCTTGCCGTAATTGCTGGAATTTCACTGATTGTTGCTGCAATTATGATTTTGGTGGTGCTTTATATGAGTGTAACCGAAAGAACGCGTGAAATTGGCGTTTTAAAATCTATCGGGGCAAGAAGCAAAGATATACGCAGAATTTTCTCAACAGAAAGTTTTCTTATAGGTCTTTTAAGCGGAATCGTTGGCATAATTATGTCACTAGTTGTAGGTTTAATTTTAATTATTGTTTTCAATGCAACATTAGGGCTTGCACCTATCAGTTTCCGTTGGTGGTATTTTGTAGGAGCTCTCGGCATAAGTGTGCTTATTTCAGTTCTTTCTGGACTTTACCCTGCTTCTAAAGCTGCCAAACTTGACCCAGTGGAGAGTTTAAGGCACGAATAGATTAGTGGGGCACCCAAAGTTTTTAACGCGGGCACGCCTAAAGGCTAACCGCTAAACTTTCGGTTCCCCTCCTAAGCCCCCTCCGCACTCTTGAAAAATCACGCTGTGCATTTTTCTACGAGATAGGGTGTCCTTACACATTTTTTGCCGTGCAAAGCCCTTCCCCAAAAAATGTTTCAGTCCAGTTTTAAAATACAAAAACATCCCCAATTTGTGACACGGACACGATTTGCTTTGCAAATCTAACTCGCTATCCTCGCGGTTCCCCTTCCCAATCTCCCTCCATTAAGGTTGCAAAATTGAAAAACTATTTTTCAATTTTGCGATTAAAAAGTGCCTAAGATACTTCGGCGAGATAAAGTGTCCTTACACATTTTTTGCCGTGCAAAGCCC
>CAMUGK010000035.1 GCA_947088415.1 uncultured Bacillota bacterium
ATTAAAAGAATAAGCAAACACCAAAAATAATCTCCCCGTAAAAAGAAACCACAAGAAATAATACTTGCTAAAATAAATATCCAACCGCCCATTGTTGGCGTTCCGCTTTTGCCAGCATGCTTGTCCACATAGTGAAGAATTGTCTGAGAAAATTTAAGTTTATGACAAATCTTCAAAACAGGAAAGCCTAAAACAATTCCAACAACCAAAGCAATCAAAAATGCGAGTAAATATTTAATCAAAATGTTCATCATTCACCCCACATATACTTTTACGCAACTTTTGATGTTTATATACTTCTTCATAGTCACTGAAAGGGATTTTTTGCCCATTTATCTCTTGAGTTCTTTCTGCACCTTTGCCAGCAATAACTAAAGTGTCGCCAGAAGAACATTTACTTAATGCTGTTTGAATGGCGCAAGACCTGTTAGCACAAATTTCATAACTTCCACTAACACCTTTTTGGATTTCTTTAATTATCTCATTTGGTTCTTCAAAACGTGGATTGTCACTTGTAAGAATAACGTGGTCTGCTAGTTTAGATGCAATCTTGCCCATAATTGGTCGTTTACTTTTATCTCTATTCCCACCACAACCAAATAAAGCATAAAGTTTGCCACTTGTAAGAGATTTTGCAGTTTTTAAAATATTTTCAAGTCCGTCTGGTGTATGTGCGTAGTCAATAATCACATTAACACCTTCAACATCAATAACATTCATTCGTCCTTCAATTGGGTCGATTTCACTTAATGCTTTGACAACATCGTTCAATTTAAAACCTTGCAAACAAGCAGTCGTAATTGTGGCAAGTGTATTTTCAATATTAAACTTGCCTAAAAACTTAGTGTTAACTTCGGCAATATCATCAACACAATTGCAATAAAACTTGCTTCCTTTAGAGCTTTGTTTAATTGAAGTTGCAAAACAATCGCTTGGATTATTAATGCCATAACTTACTATAGGCAGGTTTAAATTTGGTGTAAACATAAGTTTTTTTGCATAATCATCATCACTGCAAATCAATCCAGTTTTACAATATTTAGCATCAAAAAAAGAAAATTTTGCTTTTGCATAAGCATCCATAGTTTTAAAAAAGTCAAGATGATCTTGAGTTATGTTTGTCAAAACTCCAACTGAAAATTTAATTCCATCAAGTTTGTCAAGCGCAAGTGCATGTGCCGAAACTTCCATAACAACAGTGTCAACACCGCAAACAACCATATCTTTAAAAATTCTATGCAAAACATCAGGGTCAGGAGTTGTAAAGCCTGTTTCATAACGTTTTCCTGCATAAGACGCTCCAAGAGTGCCAATTACGCCTACATTACGACCAAGTTTAGCTAACACTCCACCAAGCATATTTGCAATACTGGTCTTTCCGTTTGTGCCAGTAATTCCAATAATATTGAGTTTATCACAAGCCCTGTTATTAATATTTTTGGAAAGTAAAGCAAAAGCTGACCTAGAATTTTCAACTACAATTCCATTATCTAAGCCTAAATCTTCTTCACTAACAACAAAAGATGCACCATTATTTATCGCTTCGGCAACATAGTCAATTCCATTAAACTTTCCGCCTTTAAGACAAACAAAAACATCGCCATCTTCAACACCCTTTGAATTGGCTACAATTCGACTAATAGATTTATCTTGAATTTTTGAAAGTTTTTCTTCATTCAAAATTCCAGAAAAAAGTTCTTTTGCTTTCATAGTTCTCCTTTAATAAAATGCATATTTATGCGTTATTTTGTAAGTTTATTCATTTTGCTTAAAGTTATAAAATGGTTGATTGCGTCACTTTTGAAAGAATAAATAATATTGTTTTGCATTGGTTTTTCAAGCATTTCTTCAATCAAATTTGATAAAAGGTCTGAAAATTTAACGCCGTCAAACAAATTGAATGCCAGTGAGCCAGGGATTGTGTTAACTTCGCAAACAAAAAGTGAATTTTCTTTTTGATTAAATAAAAAGTCAACTCGGACAAGTCCACTGCACTCTAAACATTTATATGCTTGAATAGTCAATTTTTTGATTTGTTCTTGCAATTCTTTACTTACTTTTTTTGTCGGAACTTTTTGAGAAAGATATTTATCTTCAAAAGAATAAATTTCTTTTTTGTTTATTTCATCAACTCGCGACAAAAACAACTTGCCATTAAGTTGCATACATGCGCATGCATACTCTTTGCAAGAAGAAAGATATTTTTCGACTAAAATTTTATCGTCATATTCTCCAGCAATTTCAAGGGAATTATATAATTCTTCTCTATTTGAACATATGTGCACACCTACACTACTGCCAAGTCTTGATGGCTTGACGATTGCTGGATAACCTAACTCACTTTCTATTTTTTCGACATAAAACTTTTTATTTTCTAAAAATTCGCTATAACAAAAATCGACAAAATCTATATTTTTAATATCTTTATGCGTTAGCAAAAGTTTAGTTAAAATTTTGTCCATACAAACACTGCTAGATTTATAATCTGGGCTTGTAAATGGAATTTTACAAAGTGACAAAAGTCCTTGAAGTGCACCGCCTTCGCCGTCGCCACCATGGCAACAAAGAATTGCACCATGAATAAAAGTTGATTTTTTAAACTTGCCATTTTTAACTTCTGTCAAAGTGCTGTTTGCAACAACAAATGTGCAAGCACGTTTATTTTTTGCATTTTTAGAAAAATTTAGAAAAGTTTGTGGATTATCCAAATTGTCGGCACGCCAAAAGACATTATCTCTATCAATATAGACAGGAATAAAATTATAACCTTGTGGCAGGTTAGACAAAACCTGCATAGCAGTGATGATTGAAATATCATGCTCAACACTTTTCCCACCAAAAACAACTGCAATATTTTTCATTTTTAACTCCTTAAATTAATTTATTTATAATTATCAGGCAGGTCATTTTCAAACAAAATAACCGCTTTTTCACATGTAAGTGTTGCTAAAATTTTCTTTTGTTGTTCTCTAGTTGAAGCAAAAAATATTTTACTTCTATCAAAATTGTGAGAAATTAAACCTGAAAGCAGAAAATTTTTATTTATCTCGTTCATAATAATCACATAATCGGCAACATCGGCAATGCTAGCGCCAAGAGTGAAATTTTCTTTACCTGCTTCCACCCCAAGTTCAACAAACCCTGGAGTTACAACAATTTTTCGTCCTTTAAAGGTCGACATAACACTAAGTGCTTCCTTTGCACCAGTCAAATTAGAATTGTATGCATCATCAAGCACACATACATCTTTGTTTTTAATAAGCTCTAATCGATGTTGAGTTGGAGTTAGATTTTTTATTGCATCAATTATATCAATTTTAGAAATTCCTAAAAAATACGCAACTGCACTTGCCAAAACAATGTTGTCAACATTACATCGACCTAAAAGTTTGGTTTTAACATTTAATGCATCACCGTCAAGGTTTAGAATAAACTTGCTTCCATTTTCATCAAAAGTTACATCACTTGCATAAGCATAAGTTTTATATCTATTGCAAGCAAACTTATTTTTCTTACAAGCATGATAAATTCTATTTGACGACGGACTATCACAATTTACAAACACACTGGCATCAGCCCAAGAATTTTCTATAATTTCACTCTTAGTTTCTTCAATAACTTCTAAACTTCCAAACGTTTGAACATGTTGAAGCCCAACAGTTGTTATAATTGCAATTTCTGGTTTGGCAATATCACATAATTTTTTAATATCGCCTTTATGTCTTGCACCCATTTCGGCAATTAGAAAATCTTCATCATCTAAATGCTCTAAAATAGTTTTAGTAAGTCCCATTTCGGTGTTATAATTGAGTGGTGTTGCACAAACTTTAAAAGATTTTTCAAGCAAAGCTTTTAATATGTTTTTTGTGCTGGTTTTGCCAAATGAGCCTGTAATTCCAATAATTTTGCAGTTTTTTTGAGATAACTTTTTCTTTGCTTTTTTTATGTAATAAAGTTTAATCAAATTTTCAATTGGCAACATGAAAATATGTGCAAGCATTAATAAAAGTGGCGAAAAAAGATAAACCATAAGCGTCCATAAAAAACCTAGACCAAGCGAAGAATAAATAAATATGCAGAATAGAAGGATTGTGCAAATGACCACATGCAAACATATTGCTCTAACCATACGTTTGGTAAAAACAAGTTTGTTTTTATCGCCTATAGCCAAGCCTTTTGTGAAAATTATATCAAAAAAACTTGAAATTCGATAGCCACCAAGTTGATAGGTTTTATAAAAATAAAAACTAAAAACAGGCATAATTATTGAAAATAAGACCGCAAAAAAATAATTCATTACCCCTCCAAAAATTCGTCAATATATCTGTAAGTTGTCATTAGATTATCTAAAAAGCAAAAATGTCCCCCACCTTTAATTATTATAAGTTTGCTGTTTGAAATTTTTTTATTTAATTTTTTTGCCATATAAATTGGCGTTTCCTTGTCTTGTTCGCCAAATAAAATCAGAGTTTTTTGTTTTATGAGTGGCAGATAGTCATCTAAAGACAAATTGACAACTTCGACAAAAACTTTTTTCATATTTACTGAAAGTTGTTTATAATCGTTTGAGCCAGAATTTTGAAATATAAAACCAAACCTTTTTGCAAGTTTATAAAATTTGACTTTAAAATGATATTTTAAACCACGTCTTGGTTTTAGCCCTGCACTGTCAATTAAAATAAGTTTATTTACAAAAGAGCTTTGTAAAGCAGATAAAATAATTGCAATTCTTCCGCCAAACGAATGCCCTAAAATATCTACTTTTGAAATTCCTAATTGTTGACAAAGTGAAAATGTCATGTTTGCATAAGTAAACGCATTCCAATCGACAGGCTCAACTTTGCTTTCCCCAAAAGGTGGAAAATCAAGTAAAATTAACTTCCGATTATCTAAAAGCTCAACTAAACTTTCAAAAATAGAGCTGTCCGCACCCCAGCCATGCAATAAAAGCAATGGCGGCAGGTCAGCTCTTTGCTTTTCACTTTCAATAACTTTATAAAAGATTTTAACACCGTTATAATTGAAGACCATACTAAAATTTATGATAATTCCGCCTTTAAAGGTGCAAAGATAAAAAAAATGACAAAAAATTTTGTAAATTTTTTAAAATTATTTGGTAAAAAACTTAAAAAATAGTATTATATAATTAGCTTAAAAATTATAAGCGAAAGAAAACTTAAAAAAGGAAGGTAAAAGGACTTGAAAATCACAGATGTTAGAGTTAGATTGGTTTCTAAAGACGATGCTAAACTTAAAGCAGTTGCTTCAATCACTTTTGATGAATGCTTTGTAGTTCACGACATCAAAATCATTATGGGAAGAGAAGGCTTGTTTATTCAAATGCCATCAAGAAAAACTCCTGAAGGTGAATATAAAGACATTGTTCATCCTATCAATACTGAAACCCGCGAACTTATCAGAACAGCGATTATGGAAGAATACAACAAAGTTTCTGCCGCTGAATAATGCAAAAAAACACCGAAAATTCGGTGTTTTTTTATTTCTATGCTTTATCGTCTGCGTCAATATATACAAGTTCTGGAATAGTGATTTCAATATTTGCAGAATAACCACTTTCTGAATAAGCAATCTTGTTTTCAATGCTTGAATCTTTTGTAACTACCATTGTTTTATTAGCATAGGTCTTGATTACAGATTTAACTTTATCATCTGGATTGCCATTTATGATAGATTCTTTAATCTTATCAAGTTCCTCATCATTTTTTATTTTTAAAAGTTCCTTTAATTCATCATCATTATAGGTATTCAAAAATCTTTCGCCAATCACATTGTCAATTGCTTTGTTTAAACAATCTTGAATTATCGATTGAATTCCATCTTTAATTTTTTTCTGAACTTCTTCTAATTTTTCTTGACTATCAATACCAAGAAGTATCCCAAGTTCATTGCCTTCATTCAATGCTTGAGAAAGTTCATTATTAATAAAGTCTTCGATAGAAAGATTTAATTTCAAAGTGTAAGCAACATCTTCTTCTTTTGGCAACTTTTTCAAAGATAAATAATGATTAATTGTATCATTAGTTGATTTCTTAATATAACCAAGTGCAACACTAACAGGATCAACAGGTTGAGGTTGTTGTTCTTCACCTTCTTTTGTTGCGTCTTGTTGTGGAGCGACTATAGGTTTTTTATAAGCCAAAGCGTTAATTTGAGAATTTAAATTATCAACAATATTTTCAAATAATTTCTTTTCAATATTTGCAAAATCAGTAGAAAAATCCCAAACATAACTATTAAAACCAGCACTTAAGAAATCTGCAAAAGCACCATTGCCCATTAAAACGCTTTCAGAGACAATTTTGAATGAGCCTTTACTATAGCCAGCATTTGTTTGAATATAGACTTCTTTAGCTGAAACTTGTGGTTTATTAACTTCTTGTTTGTTTTCATCTGATGGCTTTTCTTCTTGGTTGCCGTCAGAAGGTTTGCTTTCATCATTAGATTGATTTAATGGTCTTTGTTTAACCTTAGTCATAAACATATCTCCAACCAAGAGTTTGTCGCCCCCAATCTTTTCGCCAACAACAATATTATTTATAAATTCACGATTGTTTCCATTGCTTCTAAAAGCTGTTGAAGTTTCACAATAACCTTTTCCACTTCCTGTATAAGCACAATAGTTGTAACAATATTTAACACTTGCGCCACTATTCAAGAAAACTACAAAACCTGCTTCATAATTTGAGCCGACTAAAGAAGCAAGAGAGTATGAATTTCTCAAAATTCCATTGCAATCTCCAACCAATCCGCCAACATTAGCCCCTATAAGCTCCACTCCTTCCATTGCAGCAGTTTTTTCAACACGTCCAAATTGAACTCCAACAATACCACCAGCAAGCCTTGAAGTAATTTCAGCTAAATATACAACACTGGTTTCAATAAGACAATCACTTCCTTCAAAACCTACAAGTCCACCAGTGACAACGCCGTCTCTTGAAGTAGGAAGATTTATGCTAAGACCATTTACAACTGAACAATCTTTCATGCTTCCTTTATTCATATAGCCAATAAAGCCACCGGCATAAATATTGCCCTTTAGCCTATCAAGTTTTACGATAAAATTATAACTCTTGCAATCAACCAAACTGCCTGAAATCTGTTTTCCAACAAAGCCACCCAAATTTACGGGCTTGTCACTTTCGCTAAATGCTTCAATTGTCAAACCTGAAATTTGAATTAAAGAAATGTTTCCATCATTTACACCTGCAACACATCCAATGTTCGCTTCAGCATTCTCTATTTCATTTATAAAAACTTCACAATAACCGCTGTCAGTGTTAACTCCACAACTATAAATTGTTCCTTTGTTTTCTCCAACAATTCCACCAGCAACACCAGTTATGTCAAAATAGAAACTTCCAATATTACAATCTAAAATTTTCCCGCCATTGTTAAACCCAACAATTCCACCAATAGTTTTGCCTGTATATCTACCTTCTGAGAAAGATATATTTTGTATTATTGTATCACTGCCTTGAATAACACCAAAGAATCCAGAATATTCACTTTTAGAAATAGTATAGTTAGTAATTAAAACGTAAGCACCCTCCTCGGCAATAAGTTTACCAAAGAAAGGAGAATCTTTGCTTCCAATAGGAGAAATTGTTGCACCTTGATAGTCAACCGTAATATCTGCCGAACTTGGAATTGTATATTCAAGATTAACAGATGGATATTCTCTCATCAAAGCAAGAGCATTGATAAGTTCATTTGCACTTGAAATTTCTGCTTTAATTGAAGATGTTGCAGGAAGCTCTGGATAAGAACCTGCACTTGCTTCAAAATTGATGTGAATCAAAGAATCATTTTCACAAGACCAGAAATTTTCAAAATCCCAATTTGAACCACTTTTGCTTTTAAAAACAATGTCACTTGTTAATTCTTCTGGTTTAATATTAGCGTAAAATCCAACTGCAGTTTGACTGTTGTTAGATAAAACTTTATCTTCACCTAAATCACCATGAACAAGAAGAGAATTCGATGCACAGACCATAATCATTTCATAATAAGAAAGTGTTGATGGTTGGCTTCTATCAGCACTACTGCTTCCAATTGCTGTGTAATATTTTCCATAATTGCCAATTCTGTTTAATGTGCTTACAAGATTAATAAACCTTGAATTTGAATATTTTTGACTTGAACCAATGCTTGAAGAAGCAAAAATATTTTCTCCAACAATTCCACCATAAACAGATTTTGAATTGTTTAATTTGACATCAACATCAACCTTGCTGTTATCAATGGTTCCGCCTTCATTGCGTCCAACAAAACCACCAACTAAACCATCTCCGTCAATATCAACATTTGCCATGCAAAGTGAAATCTGGGCAGAAGCACCTTGACTTTTGTTTAATCCTGCAATACCACCAGTAATCCCTTTGGTATTTGTATTGATGATTTTCAAATTTTCAATATTACATTGTCCAATAAAACCACTATTAATGCCAGCAATGCCACCAGCATAAGCATATCTTCCGTTGATTGAAATATTTTTAAAACTAATACGTTCAACTTTCGCATTAGCCCCAATGTTCCCAAAAAAGCCAGCAGTTGAGTCGTCAGAAGAGATGATAATGTTTGAAATTGAATACATAGCCTCTCCACCAAATAAACTTCCAGTAAATGGTGAATTATAATCTCCAATTGAATTGAAAGGCTTAGTTAAAACAATATCTGAAACAAGTTGATAACTTGAAGATAAACGCCAATCACCCCTTCCAATCTTGTTTAAATCTTCTTCATTTCTAATATAATAAGGATTGATATTAGACCCATCACCAACACAAATTGTAAAAGATATAGCAGAAAAATTTGCGTTGCTTGGCACACAAGTAATTGTTGTACTTCCTGTTTTTAAGGCAGTTATCTTGTTGTTAACTTCATCAAAATCAACGTTTTCATTAGATAAACTAACGTTAATAGTCGTTCCTGAAGCTTTGTTTTTATGAATAATTGGGGCATCCATAGTTTCACCAATATTCATATATAAAGTGTCCTTATTGCTTACTGTGTAAGCAATAGTCTCATTGTTTCTAACAATATAATAAGTTGTAATCCCAACAAAAAGTAAAAAAACCAAAGAAATTAAACAAAAACAAAACTTTTTCATATCTTCTCCTTGTTAAAT
>CAMUGK010000036.1 GCA_947088415.1 uncultured Bacillota bacterium
ATCGAACCTTAATCACACCGCCCTTGTATGCAAGCAAATTTCTTTTGTTCACCCTTTTACAAAAGAAAGTATAAGTTTGGAAGTAGATTATCCCAAGGATATTAAAGGTTTGTTGGACTAATTTAATTACATTTGGTTTGCGAAAACTAATAATCTTTGTTATTCTGAGCAACAAGAATGTGTCATGTTGGTGAGCCGAACGAAGTGAGCCCTGAGCGTAGTCGAAGGGTCTGTTCGAAATATCTGTTGAAGACAAAAAATTCTCTTCAGCTACACTCGAAATAACAGCATGATTAAAAGATCCTTCGACTTCGCTTCGCTCCGCTCAGGATGACAGTCAAAGATTTTTAGTCAATAAATAATCGTGCAACATTTAATTGCAAAAAAGACTGAAAAACTCAGTCTTTTTGTTTTTAAGTAAAATATATTATTCTTTATTATTTTCTTTTTTCTTAATTTCTTTTAAGTCAGCAACTGTGTTAGTTACAATTCCAACAATGCCACAAGTAAGTCCGCCTGCAAGCATAATTAACCAACCTGGATGCCAAAAATTAAGTGTAATTCCTAAAATGACATAGACAAGTGTGCAAACAATCATAAGTGAGCCACAAATTGCCCCAGTAATTACTTGAGCAACTGTCTTTTGTTGATTTTCGTTTGTCATAATATCCTCCTATAAAATTATTATCTCATTTTTTGCATATTTTTGTCAAATGATTACAACAAAAAAACCACCTTAATGGTGGTATTTTTAGTTTTGTTCCATAAATTCGGTATAACCTTTTTCAAACATTTCTTTTGAACTAGGGTCGAGTTTAAACAAAAGTCCAAACAATTGCCCTACATGAACTTTTTCTTCGGTCATGATGTCAGTGATTGTGCGTTTTGCATCTGGGTCATCCGTCGCATCAAGATGATTTTGATACATTACAATCGCTTCTAATTCGCCAATAATATCTAATCTTACATTTTGCGCTGTCAATGTTTGATTAGTTTTGTTTGAAACATTTAAACTTGAAAAAACACTTCTCATTTTTACCTCCTTGTTTTATTTATGAAGTAAAAATAAAAATTGTGAAAAGAGGTTATTTAACCTTAGTTCCACTAGTCTATTTTAGTTATAAAAACATAATAGACTAGCCAAAATTTTAGACTAGTCTATATTGTTTTTATTAAATTACTGCTTTTGTGTTATCGTCTTGATTTGATAATTTCACAACTTCTGGCTCGGCGTTTTCGGTTTCTATAAAACTGTTTGTAACCACAATTTTTGAAATATCTTTTTGGCTTGGAGCTTCATACATAAGTTTGTTCATCTTCTTTTCTAAGATTGTTCTTAGACCCCTTGCACCTGTTTTCAAATCCATTGCTTTTTTGGCAACCGCTTCAATAGCATCATCTGAAAATTCAAGTTTAATTCCGTCCATTTGGAACATCAATTTATATTGTTTTACAATAGAATTTTTAGGTTCTGTCAGAATTTTGACAAGGGCTGATTTATCTAAATCATCAAGTCCAACCTGCACTGGCAATCTTCCAACAAACTCTGGAATAAGGCCAAACTTAATAAGGTCATTTGGTTGAATATCTTTAACAAAATTTATTTGCGACTTTTCTTCTTGGGATTTAATTGAGGCGTTAAAGCCTAAACTTGTATTACTCTTGCGTGCTTCAATAATTTTATCTAGGCCAACAAAAGCCCCACCACAAATAAAAAGAATATTTGTTGTGTCAATTTGAAGCATTTCTTGATGTGGGTGTTTTCTTCCGCCTTGTGGTGGAACTGAAGCAACTGTGCTTTCCATAATTTTTAAAAGTGCTTGTTGAACACCTTCACCTGCAACATCACGAGTTATTGAAACATTTTGTGTTTTCTTGGCAATTTTATCAATTTCGTCAATATAGATTATTCCACGTTGTGCCTTGCCAATATCATAATCAGCATTTTGGATAAGTTTTAACAAAATATTTTCAACATCATCGCCAACATAGCCCGCTTCAGTCAAAGTTGTTGCATCTGCGGTTGCAAATGGCACTTTCAAAATTTTTGCCAAGGTTTTAGCCAAGAGTGTTTTTCCTGAACCTGTTGGCCCAACCATGAGAATATTACTTTTTTCAAGTTCAACATCATCTTGTTTATTTTTTACTGTATAGTTATAATTTATGCGTTTATAATGATTATAAACCGCAACAGCCAAAACGCGTTTGGCTTCATTTTGACCAATGATATATTCATCAAGTTTGCCTTTAATTTCTTGTGGCGTAGGCAAAGCAATGGTTTCAAACTCTTGAGTCTGTTTTGTTTCTTCAACCATGATTTCTTTGCAAATTGTTACACATTCATCACAAATAAAAGCCGAACCACTTGGGCTTTCAATCAATCTTTTGGCATCCTTTTGTTTTTTGCCACAAAATGAACATCTTATTTCTTCGTCTTCTTTCATTCAAACCCCCTAAAGCCAATATAAAGAAAGAGAGCATTGCTCCCTTATAATATATCTCTCTTTTTATTTTTTATTTTTTCTAGTTACAAATATATCATCGATTATGCCATAATTTTTTGCATCTTCAGCTGACATAAAATTGTCTCTATCTGTATCTTTTTCAACTTCTTCCAAAGGTTTGCCTGTATTTTGGCTTAAAATTTGGTTAAGTTTTTCTTTTGTTTTCAACAAATGCATGGTGCGAATTTGAACATCACTTGCTTGACCTTGAGCTCCGCCAAGTGGTTGATGTATCATAATTTCGCTATTTGGAAGTGCAAAACGTTTACCTTTTGTGCCACCTGCCAATAAAAATGCACCCATTGATGCTGCCATGCCGACACAAATGGTTGAAACATCACATTTGATATATTTCATTGTGTCATATATGGCTAATCCTGCTGTTACACTTCCACCTGGGCTGTTGATATATAAAAATATATCTTTATCTGGGTTTTTGCCTTCCAAATATAACAGTTGTGCAACAACAAGGTTTGCACTGTTGTCATCAACTTCGCCATTTAGAAAGACAATTCGGTCTTCTAAAAGACGAGAATAAATATCATATGACCTTTCACTGTTTCCAGTTTGGTCAACCACCATAGGAATGAGCATATTATCTCCTTTTGCATAATACATTTTACACTTTTTTATCTTGCGAATTTTATCTTAAAAAGCAGAATTATTATTTATTTTGTGCTTTTATGAAGGAAAGAATTTTTTCCATAAGTGCTTGGTTTTGGAAATATAAGAAATCTTGTTGTGACAAGTTTTTCTTCATTTCTTCAAGATCCACTCCATAAGTTTTTGCATATTCACTAAGTTTTGCGTTCATATCGTCATTAGTAACAGAAATTTTATTTTCTGCAATAATCTTTTGAAGAACTAAACGAGTTTTAACATTCTTCATTGCATCTTCACGTCTACCATTTTTAAATTCTTCGGAAGATTGACCTAAATATTCAAGATAATTGTCAAGTGTCATACCTTGATGAGAAAGTCTATGTTCAAATTCATGAATCATTTCATGAACTTCGGCATCAATCATACTTTCTGGAATTTCAACTTTACTGTTTTCTGTAACTTCTTCCAAAAGTGCAGCATTATAATCAAGCTCGGCATTCTTTTTGCCTTCCTTAGTAAGTCTTTCAATAAGGTCTTTTTTATATTCTTCCAAACTTTCAAATTCTGTTACGTCAGAAATAAATTTATCGTTAACTTCTGGAAGTTCTTTGCTTTCAATTTTCTTTAAAACAACTTCAAAGACAGCAGGTTTTCCTTTCAAGTTTTCAGCTTGATAATTTTTAGGGAAAGTTACATTAATATCTTTCTTTTCGCCAACTTTCATGCCAACAACACCCTCTTCAAACCCTTCAATAAAGGTATGAGAACCGAGTTCAAGTTTATAATCTTCGGCAGTTCCACCATCAAACTTAACGCCGTCAACCGAGCCAGAAAAATCTATTGTCGCAAAGTCGCCATTTTCTGCAGTCTTTTTGCTTTCAACAAAACGAGCATGAGAGTTGCGAAGCCCCTCAATTGCGTCATTGATTTGTTTGTCATCCACCTTAACATTTTTAAGTTTAGCTTTTAAGCCAGACAAAGAGCCGAGTTCAACTTCTGGAATAAGGTCAAAAGTAAGAGTTGCTTTAAGACCTTTATCTGCTGTGAAAGAACTATCTTCAACATTTGGATAACCTGAAGGTCTAACCTCTAAGTTTTCTTCCAAAAACTTTGAATATTCTTTTGAAATAACTTCATCAAAAGCATCATCAAAGAAGACCATGTCGCCATAGTTTTGTTCGATAACTTTTCTTGGTGCTTTGCCCGGTCTAAAACCTTGAACTTTAAATTTTCCTTTGTTTTTTTCATAAGCATTTTGAACTGCATTTTCAAAATCTTCTTTTGAAATATTAACTTCCAAAATACCTTTTTTGTCTTTAACTTGGTAAGTATACATAATTTTCTCCTTTTTCCGTGTTATTATATCACAAAATTAAAAATAAAACAACTAAAAATCGTGACTTAAACTTTTAAGCACGATTTTTTCTTTAAATTTTAAACCATTATCTAATAAAAATAAAGAACAAAGCAATAAAAATTCCAACCGCACATATAATTTTAAGCCATTGAATACATTTTTCCTTAATAAGTGTTTTCTTAAACTTTTTATAGAAATATTTATCTGCTTTTTTAATTTGGTCTAGGCTAAGCGACGACGAATTGACAAGCTGTGCCTTATAAAGTGTGTATTGTTCTTCCAAACTTTCACGTTTGTAGGAAACAAAATAATCAACAATCCATAAAATTGTCCAAAGAAGACTTAATCCCGCACCAAAAGCAAGGGCAAAATAACAAAAACCTACCCATAGCGATTGCAAACAGCAAAATAAAATTGTAAGAGCAAGCATAAGCCCACTAACTATATATTTCCACATGGAATTTTTTCCTTAAACGTTAAAAATTGACAAAAGTCATGATAAACATGACCACGATAACAACTACAAATATGACATAGCATATTGTCCAAGCAATATGCTTTTGTCCTTTAACCCAAAAACCTGCCAAGATTATACAAACCGAATAGGCAAGAGCTTGTGCTATTCCACTGAATATTGAAAATAAGGTTACATTACCTTTAAAACAAATGCCAAAGATTAAAGCAAGTGCAATTAGTCCTACGGCAAAAAAACTAACGCATTGCATAAATAAATTTAAATTAGATTGTTTTGGATTGTTTTGTTTGTCAAATTTTTCAATCATCTATAGCCTCTACATGTTTATTTGCAGATATGAACAGCAAGGTCAACTGTTTTGTTTGAATAACCCCACTCATTATCATACCAAGCCACAAGTTTAACAAAAGTTGGACTTATCATAATTCCAGAATTAACATCAAACACACAAGTTTGACTTTCGCCAATAAAGTCAGAAGAAACAACCGCGTCTTCTGTCCAGCCTAAAATTCCTGCCATTTCTGTTTTAGATGCTTTTTTAATAGCTTTGACAATATTTTCATAAGTTGTTGGTTTTTCAAGTCTGACTGTAAGGTCAACAACAGAAACATCAAGTGTTGGCACACGAAAACTCATGCCTGTGAGTCTACCTTTAAGAGAAGGAATTACTTCTCCAACTGCTTTGGCTGCACCTGTTGAAGATGGAATAATATTGTATGACGCTGCCCTTCCGCCACGCCAATCTTTTTTGCTTGCTCCGTCAACAGTAAGTTGAGTTGCAGTTGTTGAGTGAACTGTTGTCATAAGACCTTCTTGAATTCCAAAAGCATCGTTAACAACTTTTGCAAGCGGTGCTAAACAATTTGTTGTGCATGACGCGTTTGAAACCACCTTTTCGCCTTTATATTCAACTTGATTTACGCCCATAACAAACATTGGCATATTTTTCCCAGGTGCTGAAACAATAACCTTTTTTGCACCTGCTTTAAGGTGAAGTGATGCACCGTCAAGGTCAGTAAACTTGCCAGTTGCTTCAATAACCACATCAACATCAAGTTTTTTCCAAGGAAGTTTATCTGGTTCTCTTTCGGCAAAGAAAGCAATCTTTTTGCCATTTACAACAAGGTTATTTTCTTTTACAGAAACCTTGCCGTCAAACTTGCCATGAATTGAATCATGTTCAAGCATATATTTTGCATAATCAACATCTAAAAATGGGTCATTAACACCGACAACTTCAACATCGTTTCTTTTTGAACAAACTCTTGTAACAAGCCTGCCAATTCTTCCAAAACCATTAATCGCAATTCTAACTTTTTTCATTTTTTTAAATCTCCTTTAATTTATTAAACTTCTGGTGCATCTATAAAATTTCGTCTGCCGACTTTTTTATTAAAATATAGTGTGCAAAGCATAAACAAACTTGAACACACACCAAGAAGCACAAAACAAAATAATAGCATTCCAACAATAAAACCAACCTTTGTGAAAAGACAAACTAAAATTGCTGTAAGCACTGGAATTAAAGTGGCAAGTATTGAAAAGATGATTAAATTGACATTGCCTTTTTTGTTTTGTTCAATTTTTATAGGCTGATTCTCGGCTTCAACCTTGCCTTGCTCAACCCCACGCCAACGGTCAACCCTTGTCGCGTAAGATAGGCTATTTACACTGTTTAAAACTTCGCCAAGATCTTTGTCAAAACCAATAAGTGAAATATCTCCGTCAAAGAAATTAACGCCAAACAAAACTTTAACAAAACCACTTACAAGTTTTTTGAAGAACTCTTTAAATCCGTTTTCTCTTTTTCCTTGAAAATATGTTATTTGTGCGTCACTATTCACAATATTTTCAAATTCTTTTTTTGTGAAAGGTCTGCGAGCAATGACAACTCTGCCAAGGTCTAAGTAACTTTTTAAAGAATTAATAATTTCTTCTTTTTGAGAGCCATCTTTGAAAACTTTTAAAATAACCGAATTTGGCAGGTTTAATTTGCTTTCATTTGCAAGAGTTGCACCAACAATTATTCGGACATCTTCCTTTAAAGATAATTCGTTAATAATTTTTGAATATTCATCTGCTTTATCGATAACTGGAATAACTAAATTTATCACTTTCCACCAACCTTACAACTTTTTGATGCGTCTTGCATGACGACCGCCTTCAAAATCTGTTGTCAAGAAAACTTTAACCATTTTAATAGCTTTTTTAGGTTTTAGTGTTCTTCCAGCCAAAACTAAAACATTTGCATCATTGTGCATACGAGCAATTGACGCTGTTTTAATATTGTCGCAAAGTGCTGCACGAATTTTAGGATTGCGATTTGCAGCCATGCTCATTCCAATGCCAGTGCCACAAATGAAAATGCCAACATTTCGAGCGTCTTCCAAAACCTTTTGGCAACCTGCCTTTGCAAAGTCAGGATAATCACAACCTTCTCGGCTATAACAACCAACATCAATTGTGATAATGTTTTCCTTGTTAAAAAATTTTTTTAACTCTTCCTTTAATAGATAACCAGCGTGGTCACTTGCAAGAATAATCATTTTAAACTCTCCATTTTAAAATTTTGTTTATAAGCACATCAATTCCTTGTTCGAGTAAATTTAAGCATTTTATATATTCATTTAAGTCTTGTCCATAAGGGTCTGGAATTTCAAATCCTAAAAGGTCTTTAAACGACATAGTTTGTTTTGTTGCAATCATTTCTTTTTGCACTTGATTCATTGTCACATAGATAGTTTTAGCATCTATTTTTTTTAGTTTAACTGATTTTCGATTTGTGGCAAGTGCTTTTTTAAGTTTTAAAGCGGTTTTAGAATTTTCGGCTATGTTTTCGCCATTTGCTTTCAGACCTTTTGAAGAAACTTTAATGTCTTTTATTTTCAAGTCTTTAAGTTTTTTCTTCATAAGTCTTTCAGCCATGATTGACCGACAGGTATTGCCTGTGCATACAAAACAAATGTTTATCATAAGTGTTTCCTTTATTTTGTTTTTTTATTTGGTTTTAAATTAACTTTCAAATTTTGATAAAGTTTATCTAAATTATATTTTTCTCGTTTTGACGGAATAAAAGTATGCACAAGAATTTCATTAAGGTCAAAAACAATCCATTCGCCTTTATTATAACCCTCAGGAAAATCTATAAGACCAAACTTTTTGACAAAGTTTTCAGCAAAAACTTTGTTTTCAATGCACGATGCAAAATTGGCTAGAATAATATAATTCTCATGATTTTTCACATTTCGTGCGTCGAAAAGTGAAATATCTTTGGCTTTAAAATTTTCTAAGAACTCTAAAAGTTCTTCAATTTTTTCTTCCACATCTCTCTCCTTTTTATAAATAATATATTAATTATTTTTTTTTGTCAAACTCTTTTGATTACTTTCAAAAAATTTAGTCAATAATTTTGTCATGAAATATATATCTTTAATTTTGCAAGGCTTAATCAGAATTTTGTTAATCTTTTTTCTAACTTTCATTTGGGTTAGATATTTTGTGAGAACTCTTTGGTTTTCACTTGTTATAAGTGCTTGCATAACTTTAATTATAGAACTTGCTATAAGATTTATCTCGCACAAAAAAAATAGTCGAGCCAATATGAAAATTAAAGAGCAATGTGATGCCGAAAATATGTTTTTATCGCTTATTACAAACCCAAACTATATGACTTTCTTTTTTAATCTTGCCAAAAAAGAAAATTTAAATTCTGTAAAAAAGAAAAATTATATTATCTTAGAAAACAAAGAAAATAAAACTTTGTTTTATCCTTTTATGTCAGCTAATGATTTAACTAAAGATGATATTGCAAAAATATTAATTTATCTAGACAAAGAAAAAGCAAATAAACTTGTAATTTCTTGCGGAAGCATAGAAAAACAAGTTTTAAGTTTTGTCAACAGCCTTGACAAAAAGATTGTTCTTTTAGATAAATTTGAAAGCTTCAATCAACTTTATAAATACTATGATTTTTATCCAGAAATTACCCTTTCCTATAAGAAAACCAAAAAACTTGCAATAAAAGAAATATTTGCCGTGTCATTTAATAAATCTCGCACAAAAGGTTATCTTTATTCTGCATTAGTCCTTTTTATTTCAACGATATTTATTCGTATGAACATTTATTATTGCATTATGTCGTCACTTCTTATAATCTTTGCATTAATATCATTTTTC
>CAMUGK010000037.1 GCA_947088415.1 uncultured Bacillota bacterium
TAAACGCTGAAGGCATCTAAGCGTGAAGCCCCCCTCAAGATGAGATATCCCATAGCGTAAGCTAGTAAGAACCGTTGTAGACTACAACGTTGATAGGTCGGAGGTGTAAGCACAGTAATGTGTTCAGCTGACCGATACTAATAGTTCGAGGGCTTAATCACGGAAAACTTAGCAAAAATCATTGCAGTTTCTTGTTTCTTATGTTATACTTAATATGTAGTTGTCAGAGTTTTATCTCTGCTAACAAAAGTAATTCCAAACAAAAGTTTGAAGTTATACCATTTCCAGTGGCGATAGAGAAAAGGTCCACCTGTCCACATACCGAACACAGAAGTTAAGCTTTTCATCGTCGACAATACTTGGCTGGCAACGGTCCGGGAAGATAGAACACTGCTGGAATATCATTAAACCATGCGCATGAGCATGGTTTTTTGTTTTCGACCAAATGTCGCCCGACTGTCTGTTAAAAGTTATTTATATTTATGGTATTTAGTTCACCAAGAAACAATCACAGGCTGTCATGTTGAAGGTGAATGTCCAATAGTTGGTGAGCCAAATTATATCCCTGATAATGAAGAAGATGTTCCACCTCTCACTATGTTGTCATTGCAATTAAAATTTAGCGTAAAAGAAGATAATGGTTGCAAAAGATTAAGACATTTGTCATGGCAACAAACGAAATGATTGAGATGGAAGAAGACGAAAAACATACCTTTTTAAAGACTGCATAAGCGGTCTTTTTCTTAGCATATTTTTAATAGTTATTGCAATAACTATATACAAAAGGGAGATTTTTAGCGATTAAAACTTAACTTTTGAGCATAAATCGACTTTAAAGACATAAAATTTTTATATTTTCTTTAATTTTTAGTAAAAAATTTATAAAAATTCTCATTTTAGTATTGAAAAACATTTTATAATGTGATATAATATGTATAAGTTTTGGAGGCATTATGACTAAATATTTAATGAAGATTATTTCAATCTGTTCATTTATTGTTCTTATTCCTATTATTATTGTAGGGGTTGCACTCAGTGCTGTGGGTTCAACATTGTTTAATGTTGAAGCTTTTGCATCTGGTGTTAAAGAAGGCGTGGCTTATTCAATTACCATTGGCGAAGAAAAATCAGACAAAGTGGCACAAACTTCTGCTAAATTTATGAATGGCACTTCTGTTAATATAAACTTTGTATCAGATGGTTACAAATTTTTAGGTTGGGCATTTGGCGACCTTGCTACTTTCAAAGCAGACCAAATCATCGATGGAACTAATGGCAACCCTAGTTATACCTTTGACCTTTCTGAAAATACTAAATTGACAGCAGTTGTTGAAGTTAAAAATTATACCTTATCATTCAATGCTGTAAATGATGAAAATCAATCAGTAGACCTTGAAACTAAAAACTTTGCTTATGGCGAAGATCTGACAGACCTTATTACTCCTGTTAATCCATCTAATAAGTTGTTGGGTTGGAGAATTGTAGGTGGCGAAGACCAAACAATTTATGAGAAAGCAACTTTTGCTGACGATTCAATTGATTATATTTTAGAGCCTGTTTGGAGCATTAGAGAAAAAGTTATTTTCTATACTTATGACAACGGCAAAGAAATTAGCAGTTCTTATATGACAAAAGACCAACTTGCTGGCTTTAAATTCCCAGATGCAACAAGTGGAAGTTTTGCAACTGCTATTGGCAATGGTTATGAATTTGATGGCTGGTGCAATGAAATTGGTGAAGCACTTACTGAAGCACAAGTTCAAGCAACTGAATTTAACCCTAAAGATATTGTTAAAATCTACGTTAAGAGAGTTGCAAAATCTTATACTTTAAATGTTGAAGTAAGACAAGGTCAACCAACACTTGCTGTTGAATATAAACAAGGTGAAGGTTACAAACTTACTAACCTTGAAAAAGCAAGAAAATTCTATACACTTACTGGACTTGAATATAACGGAGTTGTTTATAACAAAGTAGAAAATGATTTCGTAAGCCAAGATAATACAAAGCTTAGTGATGTGTTTACAACAGGTTCTACAACAGTTAATGGTGTTAAAGCACTTTGGACTTGTGAATATAACTTTATTAAGTTCAATTCAAATATTGGATTGGTTGGCAATCAAGGGTTTAATATTTATGGTTTAGTTGACGGAGTTCGTGAAGAATTTAAAATTCCATCAATCACAAATGGAGCAATTTGGTTGAACAGCGAAACTGAAAATTGCATCGACCTTGAAACATCACTTTATGATTATTGCATTGACAGCAAATATACTTCATTTGAGTTGAAAAATCCAGATAACGGCAATTTTGAAGCTGTTAAATTTAGATCTATCATTGTTTACTACAATGGAACAGATGGAAATATCGACAATGATGTGACTATTTTAGGCGAAGATGAAGTTAAAAACCTTTCATTTGCTAATCTCATGGCACAAGTTCAAACAAAAGATAAGAATTACAATTTCGTATCTGGCGGACTTAATGTTGCATTTGTATTTGACAGAGTTTAATAAAAAAGACATCGAGAGATGTCTTTTTTAATTCTTCTGATAAAAATAAAAAAACACTGTAAGGTGTTATTCGGGGTCGGGGCTGTATGCATCTGCAAATTAAAAATTCGATTTTTCACTTTTTTACATAACCTTTAAGCTAGCAACTTTATTTGCTTAAACAAAATAAAAAAGCATAGTTTAACTATGCTTTTTGGTCGGGGCTATAGGGCTCGAACCTATGACCCTCTGCTTGTAAGGCAGATGCTCTCCCAGCTGAGCTAAACCCCGTCACACTTATCGTGCTTTATTAATATATCAAATTATAAAAGATATGTCAACAGTTTTTTAAATATTTTTTAAATTAATTTTTATAAACCCCCTTTAAAATAATTAAAGGGGGTTATATTTGGCTTATTTTTTGCTCTTTGCTTTAAGTTCTTTATTCTCTGCCAAAAGGTCGCGTATTTCTTTAAGTAGATATTCTGTGGTATTTTTCTTTGCTTCTTCTTCGGCTTCTTTTGCCTTTGCTTCTTCAAGTGCTTTCTTTTCAGCTTCTAATGCATCTTTCTCAGCAAAGTATGCTTTTACTGCTTCTTGGTCTTTTCTTGAAATTCCACGTGCTTTAAGTTCGGCTTTATCTTCTTTTGTCATGCGTTTCTTTAATGCTTTCTTTGTGTAATCTCTAAACATTTCACTAGATTTCATTGCAACTTTTAAAACAAGGAAAAGTGTGAAAGCAATGATAAGGAAATTTAAAACAGCAGTTATGAATGACCCCCAGTTTATATAAATACTGTTGGCAAGGTCAATTGTAATTCCATCTGCCTGATAGGCTGGCCTTAAAATTGTTACTGCACCTGCCAGACCTTCTTTCCCGCCAATAAGTGCAAGAAGAGCATTAATGCAAGGCATGATAATTTGATTTGTAAGTGCTGTTACAATTGCTGAGAAAGCACCGCCGACGATAACACCAACAGCCATATCAATAATGTTACCGCGAGTTATAAATTTTTTAAAATCTTGAAAAAACTTTTTCATATTTTCCTCCTAACGAAATAATAACGCAAAGTAAAGAAAAAATCAAACGAAATATTATAATTTAACAAAAATTTTTGATATTGAATATTAAATAAAAAGGGGGTTATATGTGCAATCTAAATTTTAATCAATGTAACACTGGCGGAAACTATCCTGTGCCTATCGATACCTGTCGGGCAAGACTAAGAAGCATGTTGAATCGAAGCACAACGACAATTATCAATCCGACAATTTTGCCAAGTTGGAGTTATGCAAATTTTATAGTTCCACAAGATGTTTGGGTTGGGTCAATCGTTGGAGTTCGCAGACAGGCAGGTTCTGGGCGTGGAATAAATGACAATCTTGACGGAAGCTTTATTTTATCTAGCGGAACATATAATGTTGAATATTCGGCAAATGGTATCGTTCCGACTTTGTCAGACATTAATTTAGCGCTTATTTTGGACGGAGTTTTAATTGAAGAAAGTAGAAGTGAATCTTCTTCTCAAGCAAATCAAAATAGCGATATTTCAGGTAGGGCAATATTTACGGTTGGTGGAAATGGTTCTCTGCTTTCTTTAATCAATGTTGGCAGTCAAGACATAACTTTAAACAGAGCTTCGCTTACAATTAATAAGATAGGTTAAAAACATATTTAGGCAAGTTATTATATTTTTCTACAAAAATGTTTGCTTAAAAATCTAAGTTTGGTATATACTATTAATGTAAAGGGGGAATGACTTATGAAAGAGAATTTTTTAGATACACCTGCAGGAAAGGCTTGGATAAGTTTTCAAATTTCGCCAACGGCAGACAGAGGAAGCGACCTAATAAATACTCTTTTGTTAGATAAAGCTCGTTCCAAACAAAACCAGAAACCTGAAATTGAAATGTAGGTGAATAATATGACTACAAAAGTTAAAGCCGTTGTTTTAAAAACAGCGGATTATAAAGAAAAGGACAAGCTGATTACGCTGTTCACTTTAGAACAAGGCAAAATTTTTTGTTCAATGCGTGGTGTTAAGTCGCCAACGGCAAAATTAAAATTTGCAAAAGAGCCTTTTTGTTTTGGCGAGTTTATATTAGAAAACACTAAAGGCAACAATATTGTAACGCAAGTGCAAATTATTGAAAACTTTTTTGAAATCACAAAAGATATAGATAAGTTTTATGAAGGTTGTGCAATTTTAGATGTTGTCAACAAACTTTCTTCTGAAACGCCAGACCCTCAACTTTTTATCGAACTTATCAAGGCTTTAAAATGTTTATCTTTTGAAAATCCACGAAAATATTATGTTTTTGATAAATTTATGCTTAATATTTTTAAAAATTCAGGATATTATTTTCTTTCACAAAAATGCCCAGTTTGCAGTTATCCACTTGATGACAACAGATATTTCAATTTGGAAGTAGGTGAGTTTGTTTGTACAAATTGCAAAACAAATCTTTGTATAAAAGTTTCAAATGCTGGCTATTCAGGACTTAAATTTTTAGATAGAACAGATTATTCAAATTTGAAAAATTTAAAACTTGGTGGAGAAGCTGAAGTTGAAATATATAATTTATTAGACAAAAACTTTGAATGGAGATTTAATAAAAGATTTGTTCAAATTATATAAAAAAGTGGCTAAAAACCACTTTTTTTAATGAAAATTATTTAGCATAAAAATTTTAAGCTTATTTTAATTTTAAGTTACTTCAAACTTTGCAAATTTAAGTTCGAATAATTTATCATAATCTGGCTCTACTTGTCCGTTATTTATATGTTCACTTGTCAAACCCATGCTTTTTAAAGTTTGAATAAAAGGTTTGCTTAAAGTTATTGGAGTTTTAAAAAGGTCGGCTGTAAATTTTAATTCGCCAATTGTGTTTTCTGCCCAAGCCTTTAATGAGCCAAATTCTTTTAGGGCTTTAGATTGAGTGTGGCTACTTTTTAACGGCATAGTTGAAGTGGCTAATTTTAAATATCCGATAATTTTAGGTAATTTAGATGTTTCCATAATTTTTTCCTTTTAATTTATTGTTGTTGAGAAAAATTGAAAGTTTCTTTTAAAGAAGGTGCAAAAATATCTATTGGTTTAATGTGTCCAAATTTTGTAATTTCAACCACGTTAATTGAATGTATAAGAGGGTTATGAGCATTATCGGGAACAATAAACTTTAAATTTTTTATTGAATTGCTTGAAAATTTTGTTCCTCCAAGCCTTTTTACAAATCCGTTGCTAAGAGTTATTGTGCTTGAAGATAAAGTGGCTATGGTTTGACAATCACAAATGACAGTGTCAAAAAAATTATTTAAACCATCAAAAAATTTAATTCCTTTTTGTTCGATTTTTTTATCTACTTTCAAAACGCAATTATTTAGACCTTTTGGCCCGTTTGTTATTTTTCCTATAATTTTCTTCATTTTCTCTCCTAGGGTTCTTTATTCTAGCATTTTAAATTTAGAATGTCAAAAGAATTTTAAAATATTTTTACTAAATTTTTTGTCGTTTTTTATAATGTATATTATATAGTTGCATTAGTTAAATTTAAGAAATATTTATTGTGCAAATGAAAGTAATTTTTGTCTTGAAAAAAAGTTTAAAAATATTTAATTTATTTTGAAAAAAGCCTTGACATAGTTGTCAAGATTTGATAGAATAAAGAAGCTGTGAATTACGGGTTGAAGCGTAAGGTTACTTTGGTTACCGGCAATCAAAGAGAATTTACGTGGACAAGTCCGTGGCACTAGACCGCGGGCGGGCTGACCAAATGTCACATTTTTTAATTGCTCACAGCATGAAACACACGGAAGCGTGTGTCGTGGGACGACATAGGCTTTGATGGATTTCAAAAAAGGCAATTTAAATGCGACGGACAGTTATTGCTATTACAGGAGGAAAATAAATGGCAACACAAAAAATCAGAATCAAATTGAAGGCCTTTGAACATTCTCTCATCGACGAAGCATGCAAGCGCATCATCGAAACTGCTGAGAAATGTGGTGCAAAAGTCGCAGGCCCTATCCCACTTCCAACAGATAGAGAAGTGGTTACAATCATTCGTTCACCACACAAATATAAAGATAGTCGTGAACAATTTGAGTCAAGAACTCACAAAAGACTTATTGATATCATCGCTCCAACTTCAAAGGCAGTTGACGCTTTAATGAAAATCGACTTGCCAGCAGGTGTTGATATTAAAATTAAACTGTAATTTAAGGAGGAAGAAAATGAAAAAAGCTATTATCGGTAAAAAACTTGGAATGACTCAAGTCTTCACTCCAGAAGGTGCAGTTATCCCAGTGACAGTTGTTGAAGCTGGTCCATGCCCTGTTATTCAAGTTAAGGGTGAGGAAAAAGAAGGCTACAACGCTGTTGTTGTTGCTTTTGAAAAACAAAAAGCTCAACGTGTTAACAAAGCTAAAACAGGTGCTTTCAAAAAGGCTGGCACTGAAACTTTTAGAATTGTTAAAGAATTAAGATTTGAAAATTCAAATGACTATCAACTTGGTCAAGAAATTAAATGCGACATTTTCGCAGAAGGTGACAAGGTTGATGTTATCGGAACAACAAGAGGTCGTGGTTTTACTGGCGTTATCCAAAGATGGAATCAACATCGTTTGAAGATGACTCACGGAACTGGACCTGTTCACAGAGAAGTAGGTTCAATGAGTGCAAACTCAACTCCATCTCGAGTTTTTAAGAATAAAAACATGCCTGGTCATTATGGTGTTGAGAGAGTTACTATTCAAAACCTTGAAATCGTTAAAGTGGACACACAAAGAAATATCTTGCTCGTTAAAGGTTGCGTTCCTGGCCCTAAAGGTTCAATCGTGACAGTTCGCGAAGCAAAGAAGGCGTAAGGAGGTAAATCATGGCAAAACTTAAAGTTTTTAATATGCAAGCTCAAGAAGTTGGTCAAGTTTCACTTCCTGAAGTTTTAGAAGTTTCTTATAATGAAGCTCTTATTCATGAGATGATCGTTGCTTACAATGCAAACCAAAGACAAGGCACAAAAAGCACTCTTACAAGAAGTGAAGTAAGGGGACATGCTAAAAAACCTTATAGACAAAAAGGAACAGGTCATGCAAGACAAGGTTCTACAAAAGGACCACAATATACTGGTGGCGGAATTGTATTTGCTCCAAAACCAAGAGATTTCTCTAAGAAAGTTAATAAACAAGCTAGAAGAGTTGCTCTTCTTTCAGCACTTTCTGAGAAAATCAGAGAAGGTCAGGTAACAGTTCTTGACAATTTCGCATTCAACGCTCCAAAAACTAAAGATGCTCAAAACTTTGTAGATGCTTTCAAGTTTGATGGTTCAGTTTTAGTTGTTTCTAAAGCAAATGATACAAATGCTAAAAAATCTACTGCAAACATTCCATCACTTGCAATCGAAGAAGTTGGCTATCTTAATGTTTATGAAGTTGTTGCTTGCAAAAACTTAGTTCTCACTAAGGACGCAATCAAATCTATCGAGGAGGCATACGCAGAATAATGGAAGCCGAAAAAATTATCATTAAACCACTTCTCACTGAGAAGAGTTATGCAGGAATTGCAAACAAAGTTTATGCCTTCGTTGTAGACAAGAAGGCAACTAAAGTTGACATTAAAAACGCTGTTGAAAAACTTTTCAATGTTAAAGTTGAAAAAGTTAACACTGCAGTTGTTAAAGGTCACAAAAAATTCCAAAACACTAAGGCTGGAAGAACTGAAGGTAAGACATCAGATTACAAAAAAGCAATCGTAACTCTTACTAAAGAATCTAAGACAATCGCGTTCTTCGACAGCTTATCTTAATAGGAGGAGATGAAAATGGCTATTAAACAACATAATCCTACTTCAGCAGGAAGAAGATTTTATACCACATCTTCCTATGAAGAAGTTACAAAAAAGACCCCTGAAAAATCTCTTCTTGAAAAGAAAGATAAAAATGCAGGAAGAAATGCTCAAGGTCGCATCACTGTTCGTCATCAAGGTGGCGGAAACAGACAAAAATACCGTGTAATTGATTTCAAAAGAAATAAAGACGGTGTTCCAGCAACTGTTGTTGGTGTTGAATATGACCCAAACAGAACTGCTTATATCGCTTTGCTTTCATATGCAGATGGCGAAAAAAGATACATTATTGCTCCACTCGGACTTACTGACGGCGACGTTGTTATGAGTGGCGAAAATGTGGAAATAAAAGTCGGAAACAATCTTCCACTTGGAAATATCCCTGTCGGAACACTTGTTCACAATATTGAACTTGAACCAAAGAAGGGTGGACAACTTGCAAGAAGTGCTGGCAGCGTTGTTCAACTTATGGCTAAGGAAGGCAAATATGCTACACTTAGACTTCCTTCTGGCGAAATGAGAAAAGTTCTTCTCTCTTGCCGTGCAACTATCGGAACTGTTGGCAATCTTGACCATGAACTTGTTTCTCTTGGCAAAGCAGGAAGAAAGAGGCATATGGGCGTTAGACCTGCCGTTCGTG
>CAMUGK010000038.1 GCA_947088415.1 uncultured Bacillota bacterium
TTGAGTCTTTACAAATGGAAAAATTTGTTATATAATGTTGTTAAATGGAGGAAATATGGCAAAAGAATTGATTGTTTATGGACGTCCCCCCAGTTCGGACACACATCAAAAATATTCAAAAATATATAAAGCCTTTATGGGAGCAACTTTAACTAAAGTCGCAAAACAACATGGAGTTTTTAAAAGTTTAAGTCATAACATTAATAATCAAACAGCAGGCCATTGTTATTTATTGAGAACTGGAAAAATCTCTTCTGATAACAAACCCGTAATGCAAATTGCTTTAGGTTCAGGGAAAATAGGAACTTGCGTTCCTTCTAATGCTATGGCAGGCGCTAGAGTTGAATTTAATTTACGTTTTGACCCAAATTCTGAAATTATAAAAAATTATACCATTCTCAAACAAACCGCATTAATGAGTGATGATGAAAAGCGTCACAACGCAGAACTAAAAAAGACAGAACTTGAAAAAATGAAAAAACAAATTTCCAAGCAGGAATATAATTTAAGAAAATTTGAAAAACAAATTTCAGAAGCTATGGAAATTGAAGAGCCAACAAATCAAGAAGCTAAATTTATTCAAAATATGTTACTTCAAAAAGCTAAAATGATATTCAAACTTAAAGTCAAACAACGTAATTTTGAAATAGCAAAAAGACAGTTTTATTTTCAAAGATATTCTTCTTATTTCACAGATGAAGCACCTATAATTACCTTTGGTAATAAACCTTGCATTTGGCTTAATGAATCAGAAGTGCGAAATAAAAAAGATAAAACAATGCTTTGCTGGAGTTTGGAAATTTTAGATGCTGCCACACCTATCGATCCTTTAAACTCACATTGCAATTATGGACTTGCAAAAGAAACACAAAAACAATTTGAAAACCTTTTGATAAAAGATTGTTCAAAAGAAGAATTGGAGCTTCTTGTGCCTGTCAAATTGACATCCTTAGATAATTATCAAAGTGCAACACCAATTTTAGACAAAAAGATCGAAATAGAATAACTTTTATTGTGAATAAATTCCCGCTTTTTCACTAAAAAATGTCCGTTTAGGGCATTTTTTAGTGATTTTTTAAATTTTTTCAACATTTTTTAAAAAAATCTTGACAAATCCCCCCCCCGAGTATAATTGAATTGTGGATAAGTTATTATTCAAAATTAAGGAGGAAATATGGAAACTAAAATGAAAAAAATATCGGAATTCAAAGAGATCTTTGTTCCGATGGAAGAAGACGGACAGCATTGGGCTATTGATAATCAATGGGCTAAAGAACATTTCAATGAAGAAGACAGCACAGGTGGTATATGCATTTATAGGGTGAGCAATAGTGAAGGTTCAGTCATTATGATTTCTAATAATGGTTCGTTTAGAGAACTTGATGTCGAATCTAATGATATAGAACAGATTGGCGATTTTAACAATGGTTATTGTGAAATATCAAAAAATGGAGAACGTCTACTTTTTACACTCGCAAGCGAAAAATTTATTCCTTTAGAATTTAAACCTCTACTTGATAGTGTTTATATAGACCCTTTAAAAGTTCAAGATATCTCTCGTGAAAAATTATTTTATGATTTGGAGACGTTTTTGTGTGTAGCTTCAATATCTTTGAATAACTCATTTTATGCATTAAAAACAGATAAAGACTCTTCAATTGCAGCAGCTTTTTTAAATTTAGCAAAACTAACGATGCTTTCTGAGACTGACCGCAAATTCAAAGCCTTAGTCTCTTCTCTACAAAGTGAATGCGAACAATATATGAAAGAACATCCAGAACCTAAAGATGATAATTACAAAAAATGGTGGAGAGATAAAGAGGAAAGAGATCAAATAGTTGAAAAGCTTAGCAACGATAAGGTAACTGATGCAGAAATAATTGCTGCAAAGGCGGAATCAGTCACATTTTCATCAATAAAAACTGAACTAGGGATAGATCTTGGCACAAATCCAGCGCAGGAAAAAGCCGATAAAATGCTTGAAGATTATTTAAAACAACATAAGAATTATTGTGTTCTGGAAGAAGATATTTTTCTTCTAGAAGAAGCATCAAAAACTTATATGGAAATAATGTATTACAACTCAAATTTTGAACGCGTTATTTCTGAAGAACAAATAACATTTTTTAGTAGTAAAGGTGTGGAGTTTTCTCCTAAAAATTTAAACTCTTACGCAAAAAGAGTCGCTAAACTAACAAAAACATTAGAGAAATTTGGCTTGAAAGATAAACAAGATTTTGAAGAATTTCTTCCTGTGATAAAAGCTAAAGGTTTGGCAAATATAGGCGAATTTTCTGATCTTATTCAGCCTATAAATAAGGATACACTTGATGACATAAATACTTTCTTTGAAGAATTTAGACAAGGGGGAATTAATAAAACTACAAAAATTGATAATGAATTAGAGTTGTTGTAAAGGGAGGAAAATATGGAGAAAAACGAGCTATTGATTATTTTAGAAAAGGATTATCAAGAAAATAAAGATTATTTTAACATCTTATTTGATAATAAAAATAATTCAAAATCTAAACCTAAAAAAACTACAAATAAAAAACAGTGAATATTCACTGTTTTTTATTTATCTAAATCAGATTACATTCCACTTGCCATTGCATCTTCATCTTTGATAACAACTGGCATAACTGAGCGATAAGTTTTAACGCCTGTTCCTGCTGGAATAAGTTTTCCGATAATAACATTTTCTTTAAGTCCGCGAAGATAATCTGTTTTACCTTGAACAGAAGCATCAGTAAGAGTTCTTGAAGTCTCTTGGAAAGATGCGGCTGAAAGGAAACTTTCAGTTTTGAGTGATGCCTTTGTAATTCCAAGCAAAATACGTTTTACAGTTGCAGGCACTCCACCCTCTTGCAAGATTCTTTCATTTTCTTCATCGGCACGGAAGATGTCCACAATTTCGCCTGGGAGAAGATTTGTGTCGCCACTTGCTTCAACTTTAACTTTTTTAAGCATTTGACGAACAATGATTTCAACGTGCTTATCATTAACTTTAACATCTTGTCCACGATATGTTGCAATAACTTCATTAAGAAGATATTCTTGAAGACCTTTAATACCTTTCATTCTAAGCAAATCTGCAGGATTGATTGCACCAGCTGTAAGTTGAGAGCCTGGCTCTACATTGTCGCCATTTTTAACAACAACGACTGCAGGTTTTTTAACTTCATAAACCACATCACCTTCACGAGATGTAACAGTGATATAGTAATATTTAGGGTCTTGTTTAATTGTAACTTTTCCAGCAACTTCTGAAAGTTGACATTCACCTTTTGGTTTTCTTGCTTCAAAGATTTCTTCAACACGAGGAAGACCTTGAGTAATATCAAGAGCTGCAGCAATACCACCCGAGTGGAATGTTCTCATGGTAAGCTGAGTTCCTGGTTCACCAATAGATTGGGCAGCAACAATACCAACAGATTCGCCAACAGTAACTTGGTTTTTGCCAGCAAGGTCACGGCCATAACATTTTGCACATACACCATGACGGCAACGGCAAGTGAGAAGTGAGCGAATTTGAACTTTTTGAATTCCGCATGCAACGATTGCATCTGCTTGTGCTTTTGAAATCATTGTATTTGCAGGAACAATAATCTCTTTTGTTGTAGGATTTATAATATCTTCAACAGCAGTTCTGCCATAAATTCTATCTTCAAGAGGTTCTTGAACAGAGCCTTCAGTGACGATTGAACTAACCCAAACACCTTTAACATTTTCGCCAGCGTCAGCAAAGCAGTCTTCAGTTGTAACTGTGACATCTTGAGCAATATCTACAAGACGACGAGTAAGGTAACCAGAGTCGGCAGTTTTAAGAGCAGTATCAGTCAAACCTTTTCTTGCACCACGTGCAGAAAGGAAATATTCAATAGGGCTTAAACCTTTACGGAAAGAAGCTTTAATTGGAATATCCACCTTTTCACCAGATGCAGTAGATTTAATACCAATCATACCGCAGACGTTACACAACTGGTCTTCAGAACCACGGGCTTTAGATGTAACCATGATTCTAAATGGGTTAAATTCTTCCATGTTTTCAATAAGGGTTTTCTTAACTTCGCCACGGGCATCACCCCAAAGAGCAATGTTATTTTTAAGTTTTTCATCAAGAGTAATAAGACCACGTTTATACATCTTTTCATTTTCAAGAACTTTTTCTTGTGCCTTAGCTAAGATTTCTTCCTTGCCTTTAGGCTCTTCAATATCAAAAATGTTAACTGTAAGAGCGGCAATAGTTGAATATTTATAACCTGTTTCCTTAATTCTATCAACAAGTTTAGCACATTCAGTTGTTCCAAGAATTTCATAAGCCTTGCCAATAATGCCTTGAAGGTCTTTTTTAACAACGGCTTTATTGATTTCAGGCTCACAAATGTTTTCTTCTTTTGTTCTATCAACAAAACCGAGATTTTGTGGTATAGCTTCATTGAAAAGAAGTCTGCCTACTGAAGTTTCAACAAGCTTTGTATATGTTTTGCCGTCAACTTTTTTAGAAAGACGAACATTAATTTTTGCTTGAAGGTCAAGAGCATCTGTTTGGAAAGCAATAATAGCTTCTTCTTTAGATTTGAATATGCCATTTTCACCTTTAACCCCTGGTCTTATCATTGTCATATAAGCACAGCCAAGAACGATATCTTGGTCAGGTGTAACAATAGGGTTACCATCAGAAAGTTTTAAAAGGTTGTTAGAAGCAAGCATTAAAGTTCTTGCTTCAGTTCTTGCATCGATTGAAAGTGGAACGTGAACAGACATTTGGTCACCATCGAAGTCGGCATTGAATGCAGGACAAACTGATGGGTGAAGTTTAATTGCTCTACCCTCAACTAAAACAGGCTCGAATGCTTGAACAGAAAGTCTGTGAAGTGTTGGAGCACGGTTTAAGAATACTGGGTGATCCTTGATAACTTCTGCCAAAATATCCCAAACAATAGGTTTTTCTTTTTCAATCATACGTTTTGCAGCCTTAACATTGTTAGATTTGTTAAGTTCAACTAAACGATTGATAATAAATGGTTTGAAAAGTTCAAGAGCCATTTCTTTTGGAAGACCGCATTGATACATTTTAAGTTCTGGACCAATAACGATAACTGAACGACCTGAATAGTCAACACGCTTTCCAAGTAAGTTAAGTCTGAAACGACCTTGTTTACCACCAAGCATAGCGGTTAAAGATTTAAGGTCACGTTGTTTTGAAGATTGAACAGCCTTGCCACGTTTTCCATTATCAATAAGGTTGTCAACTGCTTCTTGAAGCATACGTTTTTCATTTCTGATGATAACATCAGGAGCACCAAGTTCCATTAATTTCTTCAAACGATTGTTTCTGTTGATAACACGTCTGTAAAGATCATTAAGGTCACTTGTTGCATAACGTCCACCATCCAATGGAACCATAGGACGAAGGTCTGGTGGAAGAACAGGAATAACATCCAAAACCATCCAAGTTGGATTGTTGCCAGACTTGATAAATGCTTCAACAACATCAAGTTTTTTCATTGCCTTGATTTTCTTTTGTCCTTTCATTGAAGGAAGTTGTTCTTTTAAAAGTTTGCTTTCTTTAGCAAGGTCAACTTCAGATAGAAGACGTTTGATAGCGTCAGCACCCATGCCAGCTTCAAATGCACCATAACCATATTTTTCAATAGCGTCACGATATTCTCTATCTGTCAAAACTTGTTTGTAGAGAAAATCTGTCTTTTTAGGGTCTAAAACAACATAACTAACATAATAAACAACTTGCTCCAATGCTTTTGGAGTCATCTCTAAAAGAGTTCCAATTTTTGATGGAACATTTCTAAAATACCAAATATGTGTGCAAGGAGCAGCAAGTTCAATGTGCCCCATACGTTCACGACGAACTTTAGCACGAGTTACTTCAACACCGCACTTATCACAAACAACGCCCTTGTAACGAACGCGTTTATATTTTCCACAGTGACATTCCCAGTCTTTTCTTGGCCCAAAAATCTTTTCGCAAAAAAGACCGTCTTTCTCTGGCTTTTGAGTGCGGTAGTTGATAGTTTCTGGTTTTGTAACTTCACCATGAGACCATTCTCTGATCTTTTCAGGTGAAGCGATACCAATTCTAATTGAATCAAAGTTGTTAAGTTCAAACATAATGTTTCCCCTTTATTATTTTTGCTTTTTGTTTATGTTAGTTGTTTATTTTATAATTCTCTAATAGCTTCGCTTGCAATAACAAAGCCGTCTTTTTTCATGCGTTCACCACCTGCTAAAAGTATTTCATGAAGGCTTTTGTCGGATAATCTATGGGGTTCAATAGATTTTTCAACACGTTCTGCTTGTTCGCTATATTTTTTAATTTCTTTAAGAGTAATACAAGAAATATATTGCCTAGTTAATCTGAATGTTTTTTCTTTTTTTTAAAGATTCCATAATTCCTCCTAGAAATATCCAAAACCGCACATCAAATTTTTATGGGTGGAAGGGCTTTGCCTGACCCTAAAAATTTGATTGCCACGTTTCTCGCCTTTACTAAAATCGCAACAAATGAAAACTTGTTTTTCATTTTTGCCACCTTAATGGAGGGAGATTGGGACGGGGAACCACGAGGATAGCGAGTTAGATTGCAAAGCAATCGTGCCCGCGTTACAAATTGCATTTTAAATCCTGAAAGGTTGAAAATGCAATTTGCCGAGTGGTGCCTCCCCAGCCCTATTCGTCAAAATCCCCAAAATCATCAAAGATATCAAAACTGTCAAGAGTATCATTCTTTGTTGTTTCATCAAAGAGGTCTTGAATATCATCTTTTGGCTCTTCTTTTGTTTCTTCACTTGGAAGAACATCATCAAAGTCAAGAGTAATATCTTTAAATTCGTTTTCATTCTCGAGTGCAAGTGATGATTGATCTTGTTCATCTTGACTGAGTTCGTTAAGAGAAATTTCTTTTTCGCCTTCAGTAAGAATTTTGATATCAAGTCCAAGTGCTTGTAATTCTTTAACCAAAACTTTGAAGCTTTCAGGGATTCCAGGTTCAGCGATTGGAAGACCTTTGATGATTGATTCATAAGTTTTAACACGACCATTAAGGTCATCAGATTTAACTGTAAGCATTTCTTGAAGAACATGGCTTGCACCATAGGCTTCAAGAGCCCAAACTTCCATTTCACCAAATCTTTGTCCACCAAACAATGATTTACCACCAAGTGGTTGTTGAGTGATTAAAGCGTAAGGTCCAATAGAACGAGCATGAATTTTACTGTCAACCATGTGTTCAAGTTTAAGCATATATTTCATACCAATTGTGGTTAGGTTTTCAAATGGTTCACCAGTTCTGCCATCATAAAGTTGAACTTTTCCGTCTGGACGGAAATTGTTTTCAACTAAAAGTTCTCTTATTTCGTCGGCAGTTGCACCATCAAATGCAGGAGTTGCAACTTTCCATCCGAGTGAGCCAGCAACAAGACCTAAGTGAACTTCGAGCACCTGACCGATATTCATACGAGATGGAATACCAAGTGGGCTAAGCACGATATCAAGTGGTTTTCCGTTTGCCATGAAAGGCATATCTGCTTCAGGAAGAACGATAGAAACACAACCTTTATTTCCGTGACGTCCTGCCATTTTATCTCCGACAGAGATTTTACGTTTTTGGGCAACAGTAACTTTAACCATCATGGTTACGCCAGGCTCTAAGTCGTCTTTATTCTTCTTTGAGAAGACTTGAACATCGACAACTACACCACCCTTTCCATGTTGAACACGAAGTGAAGTATCTCTAACTTCTCTTGCTTTATCACCAAAGATAGCACGAAGAAGTCTTTCTTCTGGAGTAAGTTCGGTTTCGCCCTTAGGTGTAACTTTACCAACTAAGATATCATTTGGATGAACTTCAGCACCAATGCGGATAATACCATTTTCGTCAAGGTCTTTAAGTGCATCTTCGCCAAGGTTTGGAATATCTCTTGTAATTTGTTCATCGCCAAGTTTAGTTGTTCTACATTTAATTTCTTGGTCATAAAGAGTGATAGAAGTGTAAACATCATCTTTAACAAGGCGTTCATTAATTAAAATAGCATCTTCGTAGTTTTGTCCTTCCCAGTTCAAGTAACCGATAAGAACATTTTTACCAACGGCAAGTTCGCCTTTTTCAGTTGAATAACCATCAGTTAAAACATCGCCTTTCTTAACTTGTTCGCCTTTCTTAACGCAAGGACGTTGATTGAAACATACGTCATCGTTTGCTTTTGCAAATTTTGTAAGGCTATAAATATCTTCATCGCCTTTTTCTGTTCTAACTCTAATTTCATCGGCAGAAACATAACTTACTTCGCCATCACGTTTTGCAAGATGTATGCAACCACAATCTCTTGCAGCTTTTGCTTCCATACCAGTTCCAACAATAGGAGCTTCTGGTCTTAAAACAGGAACTGCTTGACGTTGCATGTTGGCACCCATAAGTGCACGGTTAGTTTCGTCTCCACTAACAAATGGAATTAAGCTTGTAGCAACAGAAAGTGCTTGTCTTGGAGAAATATCCATAAGGTCAACTTGAGAAGCAGGAACTTCAACAACAGTTGCACCATGACGACACATAACACGTTTATTTACAAAATGTCCGTCTTTATCAAGTGGCTCAATGGCTTGAGCGATGTAGTGGTCATTTTCAACATCAGCCATAAAGTATTTAACTTCTTTAGAAACAACTCCAGTTTCTTTATTAACAAGACGATAAGGTGTTTCAAGGAAGCCATAATCGTTAACTCTAACAAAACCTGCAAGAGTATTTAAAAGACCGATTGATTGGCCTTCTGGTGTTTCTATAGCACAGATACGGCCATAGTGAGTGAAGTGAATATCACGGATTTCAGGATCTGCCCTTTCCTTTTTGATACCGCCAGGTCCTACCGCAGATATTCTACGTTTTTGAGTTATTCCAGAAAGCGGATTCTTTTGGTCCATGATTTGTGAAAGTTGTGATTG
>CAMUGK010000039.1 GCA_947088415.1 uncultured Bacillota bacterium
CCAAGAGATTTAAGCCTTTTCATTTGTTCTTCACTAAAATCAAAATGTTCAAGCACATAAATATTTTTCATTTTCTATTCTCCTTATGCCTATTATATCATATTTCAAATTATTTTGAAACACTTTATCAAACTTTTATTTCTTTTAAGATTTCAACAATTTCTGCTTCTCCAACAAACAAAATTTCCTTTGCTTTTGTCTTTGAATTTTGATCTTGCGTCCAAAACTTTTCAGCAAGTTCTTTATATTCATTGAAAGAAAGTCCCGGTCTGCCGATTCCAAAATCTCTTACACAGAAGATTTGCCCATTAAGTTTAACTGCCACAGCTTGATATGTTTTGTTAGATGTTTTCTTTGCCATTATGTCAATGTTTTTAAAAACATCTTCTTTGCACTCTGATAAAAACATACATTTGAAACGAGATGGCAGCTGTGGAAATTTCTCTTTTCTGACTTCTTCCAAAGCAATTTCTCGCATAAACAAGTCATAGTTCTGCAAAGCTATTGACATATCCATTTGCAGTTGTTTGTTTTTAAAAATACCTTTTTGGGCAGTTTTAAATCCCAATTCGTGTATTGGCTTGCCATTTTGATTAAATGAAAAATCAAAAATTTTCATTTGTCCGTTAGGTGTTTCGCCAAAATGGATTTTGTCGCCAATTTTATAATTTCTATCAGTTGCAACTTGATATAAAATCAAATCTTTTACTTTTTGCATTTTACAAGTTCCTTTTATTGTTTTACAAACTCTAAAATTGCTTTTGCAAGTTCTTTTTCTTTGTTTCTGAAAGTGTGTCCAGAGTTTTCGATAACTCTTATAACATTGTTTTTGTTCTTGCTGTTTTCGTTTATAGTTTGAAGATGACTAAGTGTATTTCCAAAAGCAAAACCGTCATTTTTGCCCATGATAAATAGTCCTGCTTGTTTAATCTTTTTAAGTTGCTTCCAGTCTCCAATCTTTGCGTATATTGGCAAGTTCTTTGCATTTTTATTGTTCATAAAATCCAAAAATGATCTTGCAGTAAAGAGATTATAATTGTCAAAAGCAATAGGCAACAACTCATCAAGTTTGTTTTCTTCTTTGAGTTTAATCGCAATTGGCATAAGTTCATCTGCCGACAATTGCTCATGATCTTTCAAACAGCCAGTATCAGTTGGCGAAATCAAAATATATTTATCAATTTTTTCTTTTTGATTTTTTGAAAGATAATAAACAACTTTGTTTGTTCCGTAAGAATGTCCGCCTAAAACAATGTGCTTTAAGCCATTTTCTTTTGCCCAATCAACAAAAGCTTGTAAATCTTCAACGCAATTGTCAAAAAGTTCGTATGTGCAGCCAGTAGGTTTGCCATTTGCTGTTTTAGAGTCCATTCTATGAAATGCGCCGCTATTGTGGGCGTAAACAAAAGAGATTTTGTTTTTCTCTAATTCCTCACCAACAACTTGCAAAAATTTATTTTCAAAGATGTTCCCACAAGTTCCATTTGTTATTATAACGCAAGTATCTTTGTATTGCTCGCCATATAGGCAGCCATACAATACATCACCACGCTTTGTTTCAACTTCAAAAATTTTCATTTTCAACTCCATTTTATATTTATTTTAATTAAAATCACATTTATCAATGCTCATCTTTTGCCTTTTATATTTTCGTGCCCAGTTTACAATCCCATAAACATTGTTGATTCCAAAAATCGCAAAAGTGAGTGCCATAGGCAACAATCCAATATCTCCAACGCCACCTTCGATTATTGGCATAAGCCAAAGCACAATTATCACGAGATTTTGAATTATGTATGAAATAAACTGAAAAACACTTCGTCTTAAAGTTAAATAATATGAAACGATCGGGATAATAAATGTTGCAACGCTTATAATCAAATAATTTGTGTTGAGTGCTTTAAGCATAAAATATACAGGCGCAATCAAAGCGGCAGCAGTTGCGAATATTGCAAGCCACTCTTTCCAAGCAAGTTTATTGACTTGTATTTCTGAGTTTTCTCTTTTGTTGCGAAACCAACTTATCGCAGTCACAATTTGGATTGGGATTAAGATAAATAGATTTAAAATGCTTTCGCCATACAGTCCATTGAAATAAGATTGCACCACATATATTCCGTCTGAAATAATTTGATAAATAGGATAAAGATAAACACTTTTTGACAAGCAAAACATAGCAAATATTGCAGAAAGAGAATAGACGATTGAAAGCCAATCACTTTTAAAAACAATTGAAACTGTGATTATTGTGATTAAACTGAATGTGAGAAAAAGAGTTTCAAAGAGATTGAAACTTTTAAAAAAGGCAATAAGTGAATTTGTAAACTTTCTCATAGTGTTCCTTAATCTCATTATATTTAAAATTAGGTTGCAAACAAAGTGAAAAATTATAATTTACACAAAAAATTAAAATTTAAAGGTTATTGTTTTTAATTGTCAATTAGTTCTATATTCTTTATTGTGGGGAAAATAATTTGAATGTAGTCCATGAAAGTTTTTCCGTCAACATCACCAAATGCAAGATAAAACATTTTGACACCATTCCAAACAAATTTATATTTTCCGATATTAAATCCATTTTTTTTGTAAAATCGGAGTCTTTTAATTCTCTGTTCAGCATTTGCTGCATTCTTATCCACATTCTCAACATCAACAGCAATTGGTTTGTTTGAAAACTTTTTCTTGATCCAGCTTAGGATTGCCGATCCAATACCTTGGCCTCGCTTCTCTTTTACAACTGCAAGATAATTTAGGTGCACGAAATCCATTGTGTCACATAAATGTGCTATTCCCAATAACGAGCCATGTTCATAAAAAGCAAACATTTTAAAATCTTTAAAAACGCCTTTCCATAGTTGTTCAAGTTCAACGCGTTCACAGGGTGGAAAACTGTCTATATATATTTCTTTGACTTTATCTCTATCTTCAAAGTCGATCTTCTTTGATACCATAAATTTTTACAGGCTCCTTTTTGTATAAACACAAATATTCTTTTCTTTATTTGCTGTGCCAATATATGAAAGCACACTTTCTGCCATGCGTTTTCCTTCATTTGAGACAGTGATTGCAACCAAATTTTTCTTTTTGCTGCTTTCTTTAAGCAATTCTTTCAAAAGTGGAACACAATATTTTCGGTATTCTTTTAAAACTAAGACCGACGGGATATAAAAGAAATTTGATTTCACATTAACTTCGCTTTCAGAAAAAGCATAATCTCCGTCATATTTTAAACTTAAAATTTCGTCAAATAGTTTTTTTGTAATAGAATAGAACAGAAAATAACCAACGATTTTATCTTCGACAGTCAGCAAAAATATATCATTCTTGTCCGAATAGCGCTGAAAATACCAAGATTTTTCATTGTTATAGTCAAAATCAAGATAAAATTCTTTATCTATCTCGATAATTTTTTCTATAATCTCATGCGTCATCTTTCTCTTTATGACTTTGACTTTCATTTTTTCTCCAATTGTTTCGATCCGTTAGAAAACAAAGCTTCGTCTATAAGCGGCACAATGTCAATTGCTGGCTCCTCATAAGGGTGCGCTTTGCGAAGCGCAGAAACAACAGTTTTAACTTTGTCAATATCGCAAATGACTTCCAATTTTTCTTCTTCAACAAACTCTAATTTGTTTCTTATGCCAATATGTGGATTGGCTTTGTCATTTGGGATAAACGTTCCAACACTTTTTACAGATGTCGTGCAGTAAGAATAATTGCCAATAACCCCTGCGCCAGCTTCACAAATTGCGTTTCGCACTTCTTCAACATTTTCAAGTGGAACAGTCACAAAAATTTTTACTTTGTTTACATCAACCAACATATACAAACTCCTTTACTCCAAATTCAATTCATCAGTCTTGACAGGTGGATTTTGTGAAAAGGCATTGCTTGCACCTTCCGTAAAGAATTTTTGGGCATCTTCACAATTTGTTTCAATAATTTGTTTTACTGTTTTTTCTATTTCAGCCTCATCAGCAAAATCATAATCTTCACTCAAAACCTTTTTTAATGCAGTTGAAATCCGTGGCAAATCAATTGTCTTACTTTGCTCTAACAAAAGATCAGTTATTTCTTGGCAAGACAATCCTTTGGATTCGATTATTTCGTCGGCAAGAACATCGGCAGGTGTGCTGTCCAATTCATCAAGCCTTTCCATGACTCTATCCAAGCTGGACTTACCTTTTTCAATTCTTGTTTGTAAATCTCCCACAGGATCTTGTAGCAATCTAACTTTGCTTAAACTATAAGAAACGTCTTCCCTAAATTCTTCACTATCGCCATAAAGCATTGTGAAATAAACTCTGTCAAATAAATATGCTTTGTGTGCAGGCGACATTTGTGCAAGTCTTAAAGCATTTTCTGGGTCTGAAAACAGATTTTCAAGCGAAGTTGTGATTGCTTTAATTTTTTCTCTCTTTACTTCAATTTGTTCTTGCGTATCAAATTCATAAACACATTTTTCAAGATTTTTATTGATTTGAGAAATAAAAGTTTGAGTTGGATCTTCTTGTTTTTCTTTTTGAGATATTCCTTTAATTGCGTTAATAAACAAAGAAATGTCATCATGTTCTTTTGCTGCGCTTAAAGCCTTTTGATATGCTTGCACATCATCATAGTCAAGTTGCAATTTCTCTTGTTTTGACAAAAATTCTAATGCTTGTTTATAAGTCTTTAAATCGGCTTGTTCATCTGCAATAAAATTTAAAATGTTCAATACAGAATTGCCATAAGCTATATCGACCATTTTTCTTTTTACTTCTGGATTTTGTGCCATAAAAATTAAAAATTCTTTTGAATATCTTAGTTTAGAGCCTGCAAATGCCAAGTTGTTCTGTGAAGGCTTGTTATATAGAGTTTCCTTCTTTTTTTCTTTTGACTCTGTTTTTGTCTCTTGTTCTACGGATTGCTTTTTATCTCTTAAACGTTCGGCAGCAGTATAGAGATCAAGAATTTGAGACTTCATCTTTGAAATATCTTCAAGTGGCACCATGAAATGATTTAAAAAGCCTATTCTTCCTTTAACTTCTGCACAATCCCAAGTCGGATCAAGATAAAAATATCCGTCAATGCCATATTTTTCATCTTTCAAATAAACAATTAAATTTTGGTGTCCTTTGGTAGCTGTGTTGTCATCATCTAAAACTTCAACATGATTTTTGAAAAGTTTTATATTTTCATCTCCAACATCTTCGATAATAGCTTTAAAAAGTTCGCTAAATCCAACACAAACAATTTTTTCGCTATTTAAAACTCCATAAACTGATCGTGATTGAGAAGAATGATCGTTCTCATCTTCGGCAATATATGGTCTTGATGTGACTGTGAAATATGCAGACAATAGTTTTTCGTATGGCGAAAATCCTCTTTGTTTTATCTTGCTTGATGTTTCGCTGATTTGGTTGTTTGCATTTTCAGCCTCATCAATAGTCCAAGTTTTAGCCATATCTTCAAAGCCAAAAGAAACATTCTCTTTCTTCAAAAGTTCAGAAACAAGTTTAAACTGTTTCCACTCATCAGGGGTGTATCTTCTTTCTTCGTCCAATGCAGCAACTGTAATGTCATTTGCTTTCAATCCATTGTCTTGCAAAGTGCTGATTATTGAAAGGATATTCTCATCTTCGGTGGCAATAAGTTCGCGCCCATTCATGAGAACAACAAATTTTAAGTTTGCTGTTTCAGCTGATTTGCTTTTATAATCTGCAATAGCTTCTTCCAAACTTAATTTGCTTTCACTTAAATTGAAATAATATTTGTTATCCATATTTTTGTCCTTAAATATATTGTATCACATTTAATTTGTTTTGTAAAGGGTGCTTTATTCAAATCCTTTGGCTTTCAGTTCGTCCACAATTGGCTTAATATCTGGCTTGTTCTTGCAACCAGCATATCTCTTGTCAATATCTTGCATTCTGCCTTCAAAGGATACATAATTTCCTTTTCCGTCAATGTGCATGTCTGCCCAATTCAACAAATCCAAAAACTTACTTTTGTATTTGCAGTTTGCTTCGCCATGATAATAAACTTCTTTCCAAAATTTATATTTTTGTTTTTTAAGTATAAGTCCGCCAACAATAGGGTGCTTGCTATAATCTTTTTCATCTAAAAACTCATAGCCAATATCATGCAAAAGACCAAGAGTGAAAAGATCTTCCACATCTTGGGCCTTCATTTTTTCTTTGATCGCAAATTCTTTGAGCAAATTTGCAACTCCAAATATATGTTTTTGTCTGTCAATTGAAATCATTTTATCATCCTATTCTGTATTATAGCATAAATCTATTCGATTTGTATTAAATTTTAAGAATTTTTTGTTTTTTACTTTCAAATGCTTTGAATTTGTTTCCAATTTTGATGTCATTTGTTATGAGATATTCTTAATTTTTCTAACAATTTGTCGCAAAACTTTCTTAAAATGAGAAAATCCCTATTTTAAAGGGATGTAGCGATTTTGAAAAACGAAAACGGCTGAATGTCTTTATTTATGGGAAGATTAGGCAGTTTTAAACAGTCTTAAAAAGTCAAAAAAAACACTGCCTAAAACAGAGGGAGAACAACTTAAAATCCCGAGGTGGCAACACCGTGTGGGTTCGACTCCCACCATCGGCACCAAATGAGAGCAATCCGAACCGGATTGTTCTTTTTCTATCTCGGTGTAATCTTCGACATTTTCAAGTTTAATGTTTTTGCTTTCGTCGTCGGAAGAATTAAAATAAATATCAAAATAGTCGTCATACAAAACAATTTTGTTGACGAACATATCAATCATACGCTTGCAAGCAAGTTTGTCGGAAGTGTCAACGTTTTGGAAAGACAAAAACCATTTGTAAACTTTGTCAGCGTCGAGTGGCGAAATTGACTTTGCTTTTTGTTGTGCGATTTTTATTTCCAAATTTTCTTTCTCTTGTTCAAGGTCATTTAACTTTTGATTTGTTGTCTTTGAGAAAATTCCATTTGCAATCGCATTTGCCATATTGTTCAGTTTTCTGTCAATATCAGCCATTTGTGCATTGAGCGAGTTTATCACAACATCTTTGCCAATATACACATTGAAAACATCTGCAACCATTTGGGATAGTTCTTTCAGTTGTTTGTTATTCTTCAAAAACTCTTTTGTGGCACAAACAACATAGTTTTCAATATAGTCCTTTTCAACACTCTTTTTATCGCAAGAGTGTTTTCTTTTTCTGTTCACGCACTTGTAGTAATAGTGCACACCATTTCGTCCTGTTCCGCTGTCGCCGGTCATATTGGCTTTACACTTGCCACAAACAAGTTTGCCAGACAAAATAAAAGGATTTGGTGCTTTCTTTTGTGCCGCTGTTTTCTTGCCAGTCTGTAAAGATTTGTTCACTTTGTCAAACAACTCTTCGTCAATAATTGGTGGATAGATATTGGTGTAAACTGTGTCGTCAGCATAAACCTTGCCACAATAAAGTGGACTCCTCAGCATTCTTGACACTTGATTGATATTAAAATCTTTGCCATTGCTTGTCTTAATTCCTTGTTTGTTGAGTTTGCTTGCAATGTCTTTCAATCTCATGCCAGAGATATAGTCATTATAAACTTGCCTTACAATTTCTGCTTGCTTTTCGTTGATTTTGACAACCTTATCTTCAACACAATACCCAAAAGGTTTCCGTCCACCAACAAACAAGCCTTTAATTCGGCTTTCTTTACGCCCACGCTTGACCTTTTGACTAAGTTCGGCAGAATAATACTCTGCAAAGCTTTCAAGCATTCCTTCAAGTATTATGCCTTCTGGCGTGTCAGAGATTTGTTCGGTGGCAGAAATAACCTTAACACCATTTCGGCTTAAAATCGCCTTGTTTACGGCACTATCGTGACGAGAGCGAGCAAATCTATCAAACTTATACACAAGCACAAAATTAAAGCCCTTCTTCTTGCTGTCACACAACATTCGTTGAAAGTCTGGTCGGTGGTCGTTTGTGCCGGTCATAGCCCTGTCAATGTAAGTATCCACAATCTTAATATTTTCTCTTTCTGCAAACTCACGACAAACTCTCAATTGTCCGTCAATGCTTTGCTCAGTTTGGCTGTCGCTTGAATACCTTGCATAGATTACTGCTTTTTTCATTTTTCCGCCGTCCTTTTGACCAATAATACCACGAAACAAGAAAAAAGTCAGCGTGTTTGACAAAAATTTTAGGAAAAACAATGCAAAACAAGACTTTATATGCTATAATTAACTTATGGAGATGTTTTAATGAATAGATTTGTGTATTTAGACAACAATGCGACAACCAAACTATCTGAAAGGGTTAAAGAGAAAATTAAACCTTATTTAGATTTACAGTTCGGTAATCCAAGCAATTTATATAATTTTGGAAAGCAAGTAAAACAAGAAATCAATAATGCCCGAGAAGAAGTTGCAAAATTTATAAATTGTAAGCCTGAAAATATCGTTTTTACAAGCGGTGGTAGCGAGGGAAATTGTGCCGCTATAAATTCAGCAATTAAGCAATTCCCAAACAAAAATAAAATTATAACAACAAAAGTTGAGCATGCTTCAATTTTGGAATATTGCAAGATGTTAGAAAAACAAGGTTATGAAGTTGTATATCTAAATGTCAATAATAAAGGCGAACTTGATTTGGTATCATTAGAAAGAGAACTTGACCAAAATGTAACTTGTGTGTCGACACAATTTGCCAACAATGAAACGGGAATAATTTTTGACATTGAAAAAATTAAAGGGATTATAGAGAAAAAGAAAAAAGAATATGATTTTGTGTGGCATATAGATTGTGTGCAAGCACTTTCAAAAATTCCACTTGATATGCAAGAGTTAAATGCGGATATTTGCACTTTCTCAGGACATAAAATTCACGCACCAAAAGGTTGTGGCTTTATGTATATTAAACAACCAAATACCTTTATTCCACTTATTGCAGGACACCAAGA
>CAMUGK010000040.1 GCA_947088415.1 uncultured Bacillota bacterium
GAATTTGCTTCCATTAGAAAGGTTGGGAAAATTGCAATTAGACTTCTTGAAGGCGACAGCCTTATTGGCGTTGCTCAAAGTGATGGCGACGACGATATTTTGATTGCAAGCAGAGATGGCAAATGTATTAGATTTAGTGAAAAAGACGTTCGTGAAATGGGTCGTGACAGCCAAGGCGTTCGCAGTTTGAAACTCGGCAAGAACGACTACATTGTTGACATGTGCGTTGTTAAAGCTGGAGATAACAGCGAAAAAGACGCTCAGATTATCACTATTTCAGAAAATGGTTATGGCAAGCGTAGCAATGTGAATGAATATCGTCTTCAAGCACGTGGCGGAATGGGTGTAAAGGCAGGCGTCTTTAATGACAAGACTGGCAAACTTACCGCACTCAAACAAGTGGTTGAAGACAGCGATATTATGCTTATTGCTGACAGCGGTGTGGTTATCAGAACTCCACTTGAAGACATCAGTTGGCTTAGTCGTGTAAGTCAAGGCGTTCGCATTATGAAATTGAAAAATGACGCCAAGATTGTTTCAGTTGCAATCACAGCCAAGGAAGACCCCGAGAACGACAGCGGAGCTGATTCTAACGACAGCGAAGTTAAAGCTGATGAAATTGATAATGGCGAAGTTGTGGTTGAAACAACACAAATTCAAAATGATAATGAAGAATAAAATTTAAAATCCCCTATCAAGAATGCATAAGGAGGGAAATATGGACAAAAAAGAACTTGAACATTTAGACAAAACTTTACAAAGTTTGGACAAATCATCAAACGAGTTGGTTGAAAAAATTCAAAAAAACAAACAGCAAATCGAAAGAGACAAAAAATATATTTCAGACAATTATTATGAACTTTCAAAAGACGGAGTTGGCAATGTAAATCTTCTTGCCACTTATTACAATAATCTTGCTGAACTTGACGACCAATTAACTGGTTATGAAAAAGAGTATAACAAACTTTTAAAACAAAAAAATTCTCCATATTTTGCACGCTTTGATTTTAAAGCCGATGGAAATGAAAGTCCAGAGCAAATCTATCTTGGACTTTCAACCATCAACGATAAAGATAATATCTTTGTTTATGATTGGCGTGCACCAATTTCCTCAATGTATTATGACTTTGGTCTTGGTCGGGGTTTTTATTATGTCGACCGCAAAGCGACTGCTGGCGAAATAGCATTAAAACGTCAATACAAAATTGAGAATGGAATATTAAAATCTTATTTTGACACAACCCTTGCAATTGAAGATGAAATTTTGCGAGATATTTTAAGCAAAAACACTTCTGTCAAAATGAAACAAATTGTTTCTTCAATTCAAAAGGAACAAAATCAAATTGTGCGAAGTGAAGAGTATGACCACCTGCTTGTTCAAGGCGTGGCTGGCTCTGGAAAAACTTCAATTGCACTTCATCGTGCAGCATATCTTTTGTATCGTCATCGAAAGACATTAAAAAGTGATGATATACTTATAATTTCGCCAAACAATATATTTTCAAGTTATATTGGCGACGTTTTGCCAGAACTTGGCGAAGACAACTTAATCGAAACAACTTTTGCTCAAATAGCATCTGTTGAATTAAGGCGCTCACTTCAATCTCGTGAAGAAATGCTTGACGAAATTGCGACAAATCCTAAACAAGACCTTTTAAATGAGATTTCTTTTAAATCAAGTTTTGAATATTTGGATGAATTATTAAAATTTTTGAATGGCGACCTTGCTGAAACTTTCTCGCCACAAACCTTAAAATTTATTACAAAGGTTGATGATGACGGAAATATTTTAGACCAAATCGAATTTCCAGAAGAGCAGACTAAAAAACTTTTCTTTGATACTTTTAAAAATTATTCAATTGATGAACGTATTAAAAAAATTGCTTGGCAATATTCTATGTTTTTCACATCTTCAAGACATTATAATAAAGAGCAAAATCGTGGTCTTAGAGAAAGATTTACTAAAATTTTATATAATTTTCTTCCACTTAATGACATATTTAAAATATATGATGTTTTCTTGACAAGAATGGGTTTAAAAGTTAACACAAAAGAACGAGTTGACTATATGGACAAAGGTGCTTTGCTTTTAATTAAACATTATTTATATGGTTTTAGTCATGATTTTTCGGCAAAATATCTTATCATTGACGAATGTCAAGACTTCTCGCCTGTTGACCTTTATATTTTCAAAAAACTTTGGCCTTGCCCTAGCATACTTCTCGGCGACATTAATCAATGTATTGAAAAATGCTTGCCAAAAGATTACAACACTCGTGTTGCAAAACTTTGGGGCTGTGAATATATGGAGCTCGGCAAAACATATCGTTCTACTAAACAAATTGCCAAATTTGCTCATGGAATGCTAGGCCTTAAAAACATTGAATATGTTAATCGTGACGGCAACGAGCCTAAACTTGTTAAGTCTAGTCAAGATAAACTTGCCGATGAAATAGCAAACCTTATTGAAGAAGAGTGCAAATCATATGAACATATTGCAATAATCTGCAAATGTAAAAAAGAAGCCAAAGCCTTAGCAAAACTTCTTAAAGGAAAACTTGCTTACAAATTTATCGAAAATCCAGAAGATTATAACAATCGCATATTGCTGACAACTTGTGCAACAGCCAAAGGTATTGAATTTGATGCAGTTATAATCCCTTATGCCGATAAAGCAAATTACAACAATAGTTTAGATAGAAATATATTGTATGTTGCTTCAACAAGAGCTTTACACAAACTTTTCTTTATTTCAACAGAAACTCCATCAACTTTCTTAAAAGAACTTGAAAAATAAAAACAAATATGTCAAGCAAATCAAGGCAAAAAACTAAAACAAATATTTATACATTTTTACAACCTAAATATTCATGAAAACATATGATTTTCATGCACGCAAAAATAAAGAGAATTTTGTCAAGCATTTTAACATAATTTTTAAACCTATATATGGCACTAATAGTTATGATTTAAGCATATTTTAACTAATTTCTATGTGGAAATGTGGATAACTTGCCAAAAAACACCCTTTTTAGAGCAATTATTCAACAAAATGCATAAAAATAAGCCGAAATGTATAAATATTTATTTGTGGAATTGTGGATAACTCTATGTGGGCAACTTTTTATAAATATTCTAAAAAACCTTGAAAAAACACTTGACTTTTGCTTTAAAAAGCATTAAAATATGCGTCAAATTTTAAAGGTTATTAAAGATATAACAACTTATTAAACTAAAGGAGAGAATATGACTAATAACAACTTAATTACACCGCGAAAATTGTCAGGTTTTATGGAACTTGCACCACACAAACAAGTTATCTTTGACAATATGATGAACAAAATCATTAAGGTCTACAAAAACAATTGTTTTTTGCCTTTAAATACACCTATTTTAGAGTATACCGATGTTTTAATGGCTAAAAGTGGTGGCGAAATTGACAAGGAAGTTTATCACTTTTCTAAAGGAGAAAACGACCTTTGCATGCGATATGACCTTACAGTGCCACTTGCACGTTTTGTCGCAATGAATGAGAATACTCTTTCCTTTCCTTTTAAACGCTATCAAGTTGGCAAGGTTTTTCGTGGAGAACGTCCACAAAAAGGTCGTTTTCGCGAATTTATTCAATGTGATGCAGATATTATTGGTCTTGAAGAACTTCCTTTAACAGCTGACGCCGAATGCATTAACCTTATTTATGAAACTTTTGAAGAATTAAATTTTGACATTCTTATTCAAATTTCAAACCGCAATATTTTATTTGGCTACATTGAAGATTTAGGATATAAAGACAAATCTTCAAATATTCTAGTAATTTTAGACAAGATAGATAAAATTGGCAAGGAAAATGCTTTTTCAGAACTTGTAAATCTTGGTATTGACAAAGAAGACAGCCAAAAACTATTAACTCTTGCAAGTTTAAAAGGCGACTTTAATGACATATTAAAAGAAATTAAAGGTTATTCAAGCAATCAAACTTTCCAAAAAGGCATATTTGAACTTCAAGAAGTTTCTAATTGTCTTGAAGCGTATAACATTCAAAAAGACAAGTATATTTTACACCGTGGCATTATTCGCGGACAAAATTATTATACGGGTACAATTTTTGAAACAATCTTGCCAGAACATAAAGAGTTTGGCGTTGTTTGTGCTGGTGGACGTTATGAAAACCTTGCAGGTTATTTCACAGACAAAAAACTCCCAGGAGTTGGTATGAGCATAGGTTTTACAAGACTTTTTGACACTCTTGACAACAACGATATGCTTGGCGAACTTCCACTTTCCCCAACTCAACTTGAAATTATTCCACTTGGCAAAACTTTAACAACTTGCCTTAATCTTTCTTCATACTATCGTAAAAATAAAATCAGATGTGAAGTAAATTATGACAACCGCTCTTTTAAAGCAAAACTTAAAGATGCCAACAAAAAAGGAATACCATTTGTCCTTATTGTAGGCGAAAATGAAGTGAATACACAAATTTATACATTAAAAAACATGTATGACGGAATTCAAGAAAATCTTTCAAAAGAAGATTGCTTAGAGCGAATTACAACCTTTTTAAATAAAAAACACGACTAAAGTCGTGTTTTTTATTTTTAACAAATAATATTGCAATATTTTTACTATTGTGATAAAATTATATTATGGAAAGAAAATTTACAGACAAAGAAAAACTTACTATGCTTTTTGATTATTACAAATCTAACAAAAATTCAAAAGAGCGAGATGGGTTTAAAAACAAAAATCGTGTTTTTAACTATTTTATTGACTTATGTGGTTTTAATGGTTTCCCAAAGGTTTTAAGCAATAGTGATTTTGAAAAACTAGAATGTCCTACTTTTTATCGTGGCGTTGAAAATGTTGAGCATAATGCCAACACCCTTGCTGATTTTGATTATCATTATGGTTATGGAATGGACGGAAATGGCATATATTCAAGTGGATTTTTAGATGAAGTCCGTTTTTATGCCAAGTGTAATCCACAAAATGTTATGACATTCAAATTTGACGGAAATTTTGTTGAAGGTCGAGATTTAATCAAATATATAATTTATCTATTAAATGCTGAGCAAGATGATTTGGAAGTTTTAAGGCCTCAAGACAAGAGAAGGATGTCTACATTGAAGAAATTTTACAATTCAATAAAAAACTCTAACGAAAAAGACGAATTTAAAGAATTTTTTATCAAAAATCCATCATTTTTACCTGTCTATCTTGGCTATGATGCACAATACATTCACGCATCTTTTATTATTTTCAATCGTTCTTCAATGGTTGTTTCTCAAAGTGAGCATGACCGCATTTGCAATCTTTCAAAGAATTACAAAGGTGGGGTTATAGATTTTGAGAGCAAAACTCAAGAAGAATTTCTTCACGAATAGCAAGCCTAACGCTTGGCGAGCAACCAGATGTTGCACGACTTGGCTTCGAGAATACACCCCCTTATGTCATTTCGACTGGAACGTCAGCAGAATGGAGAAATCTCTAAGAGCTGTTTCGTTTCACTCAACATGACACGTATATGTCATTCTGAGGCAACGCCGAAGAATCTAAAGTCCTTATAAAAATGACAGACATCGGCCGTCGTCATTTCGACCGTAGCGGAGAAATCTCAAAAAATGCATAATGCACAAAAGCAGAAGACTAATCTTCTGCTTTTTTATTTGCAAAATATTCATGAATTTGAATTGCCAATGCTTTATGAATTCCTTTAACACTTTCAAGTTCTTCAACGCTGGCGTTGGCAATATTTTCACTTGTTCCAAAGGCTTGAAGAAGTGCATCTCGTTTTTTCTCGCCAACACCTGAAATTTCATCAAGTGTTGAATAGGTTTGTTTTTTAGTTCGGATTTGTCTATGAAAAGTGATTGCAAAACGGTGAGCTTCATCACGAATGCGTTGAAGCATTTTAAGTTCGGCACTCGCTGGCTTCAACAAAGTCGGTGTAGATGAGTTTGGTTTAAAAACTTCTTCAATACGTTTGGCAAGACTTATCATATCAATGCCAAGACAATCTTGTTCTGTTAAAACTTGATAGCAAGCCGAAAGTTGCCCTTTCCCACCATCAATAATAAGTAGGTCAGGTCTTTCAGAAAAACTTTCGCCGTCTTGATTTTTATATCGCACTAAACGTCTTGATAAAGCCTCTTGTAAAGAAGCAAAATCATTTGAACCTTTAACATATTTAATTTTAAACTTTCGATAGTCTTTTTTGGATGGCTCGCCATTTTTGAAAACCACCATTGAACAAACTTTATTAGTCCCCGAAATGTTGGAAATATCATAGCACTCCATTCTAAGCGGAACACGTGTAAGACCTAATTTTTCTTTCAAGACTTTTAATGCCCCAAGCGTGTTGTTATATTTTAGCCTTTCCTTTTCAATATGCTTTGAAAGATATTCAACCGCATTCTCCTTTGCCATATCCAATAAAGATTTGTTAACACCATGCGGAGAATAGACAATATTTAATTTTTTACCCAAATATTCTTGCAAAAGATTTACGTCAGGAAGTTCATGAGAAACAATAAGTTCATGTGGAGTTAAAACATTGCCATAATATTGCATGATAAAATTAAATAAAGTTTGCCCCTCTTCAAGCTCTGCGTCAAGACATGGGCAATTCATAACACCTAAAATTTTGCCACCACGAACAACCATAACCGTCACAACCCCAGAAAGCCCGTCTGTCTGATAAGCAAAGACATCTTTATCTATGTTTTTAGGCAGATTTGCAACCACACGTTGTTTAAGCTTATCAATCATTTTTAATCTATCACGATAAATAACCGCACTTTCAAAATTCATATTCTCTGCCGCAAATTTCATCTTTTCTTGTAAAATTTTTTGAATTTCATCATCATTGCCATTTAAAAAGTTTATAACCCTGTCAATTTCTTTTGCATAATCTTCTTTAGAAATTTTCTTTGTGCAAGGTGCAGAACACAGACCCAACGAATAATTTAAACACTCTCTTTGTGCGTGAGAAGTTTGACTGATTTTATTGTTGCAAGTGCGAATTTTAAATGCTGCATTAACTGCTTTAACAATCTCTCGCACATCTAAACCTGCAAAATAAGGGCCAAAATATTTTGCTCCGTCATTTTTAACCTTACGCACAATTTCAAGTTTAGGAAAAGGCTCTTTAACATTAATTTTAATGTAAGGAAATTGTTTGCCGTCTTTAAGAAGAATGTTATAAAAAGGTTGATATTTTTTTATTAAATTGCTTTCGAGTGCCAAAGCATCCATTTCGCTCATTGTAATAAAATAATCAAAATGGTCGACACTATCAACCATTGCTTGAACCTTGCTTGGTTTTGGCGAATTTCTGAAATACTGACTAACTCTATTTTTAAGATTTTTTGCTTTGCCAACATAAATAACAACCCCGTCTTTATCGTGCATTACATAAACACCGGGTTTGGTAGTCAAAACTTTGAGTTTGGCAGAAATTTTTTCATTCATAATTATAGTATATTTAGTTTTGACCAAATAGTCAAGTATTATAAAAAAAGTGCCACTTGGCACTTTTTTGTAATATAAATTTTTAAACTGCTGTAAACCCTAATTTTTCAAGTTCGCCAACTATATATTCACTTGTTTGTCCGCCTATTGCAACTGAATATAGAGCATTTTGCATTGGCAAGTTATTGTTCATGTTTTTAACTATTGTCCAGCCTGAGAAATCATTACCTTTAAACTCGCCCTTTTCGTTTACTTGTGAATAACAATTGTTTATCTCCACTGCTGTGGATGTTGTTCCAGCAAAATTTAATGCATTATTGCTTGACCCTACAAAACTGCATCGATTGAATGTTATATTTTTTGTTTCGGCTGTATAGCCAAACAATGTTCCTGTCTTTTCTGTGTTATTTGAATATATCATTCCAAATCCTGCACAATCATTAATTGTTTTTGGATAAGAGTTAGCGTTTTCAATAAAACCTATAAGTGCTCCTGTCGAAGCTGCTGCACCTGATGTCTTGATTGTTGCATTTATGAGAGATGTGTTCAAATTTAATCCTGCATAACTTCGACCCACAATTCCACCAACACAAGCCGATGAATTTGTCGATTCAATATATCCATTCACAAAACAATCACTTATTGTTCCATTCGAAATATATGTATGCTGTCCTATCATTCCGCCAACTGAATCTCCACTTCCCGCGATTTGTCCATCAAATCTGCAGTTTGTAAGACTTGAACCATATAATAATCCGCAAATTCCACCTGCTACACCTGACGATAGGTTTATCATGCCATTAAACGAACAATTTTCAATGCTTACAAAAACTCCTTCAGAAGAAAACCCTGCAAACCCTAAAATACCTCCAATGCCTGCTGATGTAGATATTTCTGTGTTGTTTATAACAGCATTTTTAACATTGATGTTTTTAAATACCGATTTTGTTGAATATCCGAACAAACCGATATATTGATAAGGTTGTGTAATAGTCATTCCGATTATTGAATAATCTGAACCGTCATAATTGCCTGAAAAAGGTTTTCCATATTCATGACTAATTGGCTCCCATTCATAACCACCAAGGTTTAAATCTGCAGTCTGTTTGAAAAATTTGCCTTCATACTCATTACCTTCGTTATTTACATTTTTGGCAAGCAGTGCTAAATGTTGAGCATTTGAAATGATGTATGGGTCACTTTGTGTTCCACTTCCACCACCAAACGATGTTACTGTTACATAGTCCACCCATGTTTTTTCAACCCA
>CAMUGK010000041.1 GCA_947088415.1 uncultured Bacillota bacterium
GTGAAGGATCTTTTGGAGAAAGCGTATTCATTAGATTCTTCGGCGTTGCCTCAGAATGACACGAACATATCGCTTTCTATTTACAAAGTTTATTACTTTTTAGAAAAAATAATAGTGCTAAAAACAATGCTTTTGAAATCTTTATTAAAAGATAAAAAAGCATTGTTATTTAATGCTCTTTTGTTTCTTTTTTCTAGAGAAAAGAAAGCAAAATATAAAAATAAAAAGATAAGCAAATGCTTATCTCTTTGAGAATTGTGAAGCCTTTCTTGCTTTTTTGAGACCGTATTTCTTTCTTTCTTTCATACGAGAATCACGAGTCAAGAATCCTGCTTCTTTAAGTTCTTTCTTATATGTTTCGCTTGTTTTAACAAGTGCTCTTGCAAGACCGTGACAAATTGCACCTGCTTGACCAGAAATTCCACCACCATCAACACGGATGATTGCATCAAATTTATCTTGAGTGCTTGTTAGAGTTAATGGTTGTTTAGCAACCAAAACGAGAGTATCTCTTTGAAGATATTCTGCGAGTTCTTTGTCATTAACTGTTATTTTGCCATTTCCAGGGAAAAGTCTAACACGAGCGATAGAACTTTTTCTTCTGCCTGTAGCAATAATTTGGCTTCCTGTTTTAACTTTTTTCTCTGCCATTATTTTCTAACTCCTTTAACTTGGGTTGCAACTGGTTTTTGTGCATCATGACCATGTTTTTCATCTTTATAAACATGAAGTCTTGTAAATTGTTTTCTGCCAAGGCTATTTTTTGGAAGCATACCTTTAACTGCAAGTTCAACAACCTTTCTTGAATCTTCACGCATCATTGTGCCATAGTCAACACTTTTAAGTCCACCAATATAACCAGTGTGCCAAATGTGTTTTTTATCTACAAGTTTATTGCCAGTAAGTGCCACTTTGTCAGAGTTGATAACAATAACGAAATCACCAGTATCAACATGTGGTGTGTAAATAGGCTTAACCTTACCAGTAAGTATATCAGCAACTGTAGTTGCAACTCTGCCGAGTGGCAAGCCAGCTGCATCAACTACGAACCATTTTCTTTCAATGTCCGCAGGATTTGCCATAAAAGTATTCATTTTAAATTTTCCTCCGATAATTTCTCTTTATTTAGGCATTTTCATCCGCGGGGCTAATGCAAACAAAAAATCGCCTTAAATTAAGACGATAATATTTTATATAATTTATATATATTTGTCAAGTGTTTTTCACAAATAATTTTAGGAATTTTAAACTACTTCAAGTTCTTGTGATTGATAAACAGAAGTTAATGCTTCTTGGTCAACAACACAACCTACTCTATTGCACATTCCAATGAACATATTTTTAAGGTAATCATGTGACAAAACTTCCATTCTTTCTTTGATAAGTTGCATAGCCTGAGGAGATTGTTGTGCCTTGGTTAGATGTTTTTCAGGATTAGCCATCATAACAGCAAGCAAATCCAATTGTTCACAACTGTATTGAAAATTATCTCCTAAAACAACATCTTCTCTTCCTTCAACGTCTTCTTGAAATATTGATTTGCTTCTTTCAGTAAAAGATTTCAATTTGTTAAAAGTTTTATCATACGACATTTTATGTAGCATTGCTATGGTATCTTTTCGAGGTAAATTTCCATCAATAATTTCAGCAACTTCTAAACAGCACAAACTTTTAACTTTGTTTATAACGTCTTGTTCGCTAAAATTTCCGCTAAAACCAGATTTAAAAGCTATTTCAAGGGCAGTCTCTTCTTCTTGAGTTAATTTATCGCCATCTTTTCTTCTTTTATCTGTCAATTTTTCATTATATGCCATAATAATAGCAAAAAATTGTTCACAAGATAATTCTTGTTCCCAATTTTCTCCTTGCTGTGGTGCAACCAATTCGTGTAATAATGAATAATGATTCTTTGCCATAATCTTTCCTTTTGTATAAATATTTATATTCACAATTTATTGTTTATTTAGTGATGTAAATACAATATAACACAATTAAAAATCTTTGGCAAGCGATTTTATGCATTTTTATACATTTTTTTGAATATTTTTTAAATTAATAAAAATTACTTCACTTCAAATCACAGGCATAACCATAATTTTTATAGCATTTCGCTGAAGATAACCTGCAAGAATAGTTGAATAATTATACTCAATAGTAAAAAAACGTCTATTAAGACGTTTTTTATTATTAAGATTTTTTTGTTGTCTTTTTTGGAAGTTTATTAAAGCAAACTGCGACAAGTGAAACTATTGAAAGGACAAAATTAATCACAAGACCCCAACCAACTTTTTCACCAGTCAAATCTGTTTGAATTTTGCTGTTATATTCTCCAACAATGCAAATATCCATAATGAAAGCAAGGGACATAAATACAACAAAGAGAGTTGATATGCCAATATTAAGCCATCTTACAAGTTTATCATAGTTGTTTGTTTTTACAACGTTAAAACATCTAAGCAAACCATAAATTGATGTTAAAATCAAAAGGCAAGCAAAGATTGTTGCCAACAATAAGCCAACAGCAAGTGCTGTTTGTTTTCCGTCATTTGAAGAGAAATTGATAAGTTGATAACCATTAGCCCAACTTACTTTACTACCAATTGCATAACCAAAATGAGGTTGACTCATAAAGATTAAAAATAAAATTGACATTAATAATGTGATTGAGTTGCAAAGGAATGACCTAAAATTTTTCATATATAACTCCTTATTTATTTAGATTTTTTAGTTTGAGATTTTGGTTCTTCTTTAGTCGCACCAACAACTTCGGTCATACTTGCAAGAAGACCTGCAACATTTTGAATTTCGCTTGGCACAATAAGTTTTGTAGATTTGCCATCTGCAACTGCCTTTAATGCTTCAAAGCCTTGCAAAGTGATATAAGCAGCATTTGGTTTTGCAGAGTTGATAAGGTCAATAGCCTTGCTTTCACCTTCTGCCCTTGCAATTAAAGCAGCTTTATCGGCTTCTGCTTGAAGTATTTTAGCCTCTTTATCGGCTTCTGCGCGCAAAATTTGTGCTTGTTTTTCACCTTCGGCAACCAAAATGCTAGATTTCTTTTCACCTTCTGCCTTTAAGATTTGTTCACGGCGTTCTCTTTCTGCACGCATTTGTTTTTCCATGGCGTCTTGAATATCTCTTGGTGGCAAAATATTTTTAAGTTCAACGCGGTTAATCTTTATTCCCCAAGGGTCTGTTGCTTCGTCCAAAATTACTCTCATCTTTGTATTTACTGTATCTCTTGATGTCAAAGTTTCATCAAGTTCAAGTTCGCCAACAATGTTACGAAGTGTTGTTGCTGTCAAGTTTTCAATTGCTCTAACTGGGTCATCAACACCATAAGTAAAGAGTTTGGCATCAGTTATTTGAAAATATACAACAGTGTCAATTTGCATTGTTACATTATCTTTTGTGATAACTGGTTGTGGTTTAAAGTCTGCAACAATTTCTTTAAGTGAAATTGCACGTGAACATCTATCAAAGAAAGGTATAACCATATGAATACCTGTTTCAAATGTTTTTCTATACTTTCCAAGCCTCTCAACCACCACAGCAGTTGCTTGGCGAACAATTCTAATCGAACAACATAATAAAATAAGTCCTACAGCAGCAATAACAATAAGTGCAATCAACCAACCTTCCATTAATCTTTTCCTCCTTCTTTAATTTCGGTAGTTTTTATTTTTTCATTTTGAATATCAATTCGTTTTTCTTTTTCAGCAAGTTTGACAATAAGTTTGTTACCCTTAACACTAACAATTTCAACAATCTGACCTTTTTTAATTTCTTCTCCATTTTCACTAACAGCTGTCCAAACCACATCGTTAAGTTTAACCGCACCTAAGGTTTCAAAATCGGTGTTTTCAAGCAATCTCACTTTTTTGCCTATCACTGCATCAAGATTTGTCTTTTCGTTTGCATTTTTAAGCAAAAATTTCTTTGTAAGTCTTCTAAGAAAAATTATACACAAGGCACTTAAAACAATAAATAATGCAACTTGAAGTTCCCACAAATAATTGCCCAAACAACCCGCCAAGATGAATGGAATTATCGAGCCAACTGTAAACCAGATTGAAACGACTTCCATAGTAGCAAGTTCTATTATGGCCGACCCGACTAAAATGCCAAGCCAAACCCAAAACATTACTGACATACACCCCCCTTATTAAATTTTACAATAACATTATACAAAAAATATTTAGATAATGTCAAGTAAAAAGCAATAGTATTATAATATGATGAAATAAATAATTTTGTCACAAAATTTAATTTGTTTTATAATCCTAATATCTTTTTACGCATGGTTTCATACTCTTCACGAGTGATAAGTCCATCATTTCGCATTTTTTCAAGTTTTTCAAGTTCTTGACGTTGTTTATCTACATCACTACCTTTAAAGGTATTTTTAACATTTTGCCATGCAGTGCTTGCTCCGTCTTCAATGGTGTCAGCAAAACTCTTTTGATTTTTTTGATATTCGCCTTGTTCAATATTTCTTATGTAATTATCAACCATAAAAGTCATAATCAAAAGTAAAATTAATCCAACAAAAGTTGGCGAAAAAACTATGGCAAGAAAAATTCCCCAACCTAATATAGAACCCCGATTCGCAACTAATTGCTCATCAGTCATGCTTAAAGCATCTTTAAACTTATTGCTTGCAATTATCATTGGAATACCAAAAATAGCCCCAACAATTGTTATGCAAAATAAAATACCAAAGACAAGTGATAATAATCTGGCTATATTAAAATAAATTCTTATTGTATCTTTCATGTTCCCTCCTTTATATATATAGTATAAACTTTTAAATAAAACAAGTCAAACAAACTGCAAAATTTTAACATATAATATTAAAAAACAAGATTTCTAAAAAATTTTGAAAAAGTTGTAAAAAATAGTTGATTTTTTATTTAAACTTTGCTATATTAATAAAGCAACCTAGAAAAACTATGCGGGAATGGCTTAGTGGTATAGCGCAGCCTTGCCAAGGCTGAGGTCGCGGGTTCGATCCCCGTTTCCCGCTCCATAAAACACTTTCCAGTCATACGACTGGTTTTTTATCACTATTTTAACTTTTTAAGAATAAAATTTAATGAAAAGCACAAAAACCATTTGACAAATGTTAAATTATATGATATATTTTCATCATGCGCTTATGGTACCATGGCCAAGTGGTAAGGCAAAGGTCTGCAAAACCTTTATTCCCCAGTTCGAATCTGGGTGGTACCTCCAATCTGGGGTGGCACCAAGCTTTCTTAAAACGGACACGGCTGACGCCTAACCGCTAAAAGTTTGGTTCCCCGTCCCACCTACCCCTCCATTTAAGGAGCAAAACTCAAAACAAGATTCTGAGTTTTTGCAATTTATCATTTAAGCTGGTGTGGCGGAATGGCAGACGCACGGGACTTAAAATCGTGTGCGTCCCACACCTCAAAAACTTAATATGCCGATGTGGCGGAATGGCAGACGCACGGGACTTAAAATCCCGAGGATGAAAGTCCGTGTGGGTTCGACTCCCACCATCGGCACCACCGAAAGTGCTTAAATACCGAACATTTAGGCATTTTTTAATAATTAACTTGTCACTTAAAATTTTCTAACAATCTTCACATTTTTCTAACAATTTCAATTTATGCTTTGCAATATGTTCACTGATTTCTTATTTTTGAATTTATGCAAAAACTGATTTTTCTAACAATTTTCTAACAATCGTCTAACAATTTATTTTGTATTGTTTAGTTTTGTTTAGTTTTGTTTAGGTTTATATAGTGTTATTTAATACCAAATAAGCAAAAAAATAAGGCGGGATTTTACTCTTGCCTTACTTTTTTTTAATCAAAACTGCAACATTTTCACATTTCAAAGTCATGTTTCCGTTTTAGTTTACGCTTTTCTTCCAATAACTTTTCAAGTTCCTCAATCTCATTATCTAAATCAGCTTCTTTCTTCTCCTCGAAATCCAAAGCTGTTGAAATCGCATTTGCGCTTGAAAGCTTACTTGAAAAATCCAAATGAGCATAAATGTCTGCTGTTGTTTGAAAGGTGGAATGTCCAAGCCACTCTTGGATTTGTTTCATTGGCACTCCATTTGCAAGCATTAAACTTGCACAGGAATGTCGCAAATCGTGAAAGCGAATGTGTTTGAGTTTGTGCCTGTTTTGGATGATTTTAAAATGATGAGATACAAAATCTGGCTTCAATAGTTCTCCCAATGGATTGACACAAACATAGTCCAAATACTTTGTGTTATAATTCTTTCCACATAGTTTGCGGTTTTGTTCCTGCTTTTGTTTTTCAGCTTTCAGCATTTGTTCGATTTGCGGAATAAGCGGCAAAGTCCTATTGCTTGTCTTGTTTTTCATTTTATTTTTGGCAACTAGTTTATTATCAACCTCAACAACTTTGTGATTGATTTTAATCATCTTGTTCTCAAAGTCAATAGCACTCCATTTCAATCCAAGCACTTCGCTTCGTCTAAGTCCATAGTAAGCAGTGATGTGAATGACAAGTTCAAGCGGGTCGCCTTTAATAACTTCAAACAATTTCATCAACTCGTTTTTGTTGTAAAACTCTGCCTGATATTTATCTTTCTTCGGTCTGTCAACAAAGTCAGCAACATTCTTTTCAACAAGCCCAAGTTTGACAGCACTCTGCAAAGCTTCTCGAATAAGCACATGATAATGAATTGCAGTGTTTCCATTTTTGCCTTCGCGATATAGTGTGTTATAAAATTCTTGTATGTGATAAGGTTGCAACTCTTTCAGATAAAGATTTTTCTTCTCAAAATATTTTGCCATATTTTTAATGGAGTAGGAGTAGCCTTTATATGAAATCTCCTCAACTTTACCTTTAATGGATGTCAGCCATTGCTGAAGAAAATCACTGAACAAAATGTCATTCTCATGTTTTGCTTTCTTCTGTTGAAATACATTGTCCTTTGCAGAATATTCCGCGATAATCTCATTCAATTTTTCTTCCGCTTTTCTTTTGTTTCCTTTTTCTGTCAAGCCTGTTGAAATCCAAACTTTTTTAAATTTCCCATTCTCATCTTTGACAGATAAAACAGCGTAATATTTCCCGCTCTTGACTTGCAAACTACCTTTCATCTTCAGCCTCGCTTGCGTTTAAAAAGTCAATCACGTTTTGCTTTGGAATTAAGATTTTGTTCCCAAATTTAATGCACTTTATTTGTCCAGATGAAATCAAATCATAAGCCAAATTTCTTCCAATGCCTAACATCTTTTGTAAGTCTTTTACTTTCACAACATCATCAAATTTTGTGAAAATGTTTTGTGTGTTTAATTGTATATTTGTCATTAAATACTCCTCAAAAATTTTGTATTTTTAAGTTCTATAATGCACATCTATTTTGTCTGCAAACTCTGAAAGAGCTTGCAAGCAAAATAGATAAAATTCAAAACTGAAAAGACTTGCAGCAGCAAGAAATGCGTTAGCATTTTGATTTTGGAAAAATCATCTTTTCAAGTTTATAATTGTTCTATTATTCGTTCTATAAATTTTTGAGAAGAGCTTCTTTAGCCCTTACAAGTTTTAAAAATCTTTTCTATTTTTATTTCTATTATTTGTTGATAAAAGCGGAAATGGGTTTCCCATTTGCCAAGACAAGAGGCATGATACAAAACGATACATGATCTGCTTGCTTTGAGGCCGCTAAAAGCCCGATATTTAGGGCTTTTTTGATCGTTTTGAGTCAATGCCTTATCCTGCTTACTGCGAAAAAGACTGCACTATTGCTCATTTTTGCTTTAAAAAGCAAAAACTTCGCCTTTTCGTTTGTCTTTTTCTTTTTCCCAAAAATGGCAAGCATTTTCGGGAGCCCTTTCTAAACTTTTTTTAATTTTCAGTTTCATCCAACATTTTTTGCAATTGTAGGATTTCATCATTTAAGAATTGCATATCTTCCGAGTTCGCTGATTTTTCTTGCACAACTTCATTCGCTTTTTTCTTTTCATTTTCTTCAACTCTATAGTCATACACATCCAAAAGTTCCTTT